>NZ_JBJUSF010000049.1:0-4345 GCF_046098195.1 Streptococcus sp. ST14 | reverse complement strand
TTTGTTTGTGTCTAAATTTTTGGGAATAATCAAATATCCTTATAACTCAATAAGAAAGCGAGATTTTTCAGACAAAAAAACTGGAAAAAGTTTCTCACTTTACTCCAGCCCTTGACTATATTGCACTATTTATGCTACAATATTGTTTGACTGATTAAGCAAAGTGTGTGTTTGTCTTAATCGGTGGTGTAGAAGTTGTTGCTTCTACACCTTTTTCTTTTTTATATTTACTCTATTATTGTAACACACATTAGGCAAAAAAGCAACTGTTTTGTATAAAAACATGATAAAAAGACCTCTAAAAATTCTTTTTTTAGAGGCTTTTGTCTGCCTTCAAATTTTATTTATGCCCTCTTTTTCTGATGACAGCACCGTGTGGCTTATGGTTAATACGAAACCCTGCGCCTAATCCCGAATCCCTAAATTCCTCATACTCTTGTCTCCAAGATCCAAAAAACAGCTCGTGTAGCTGATCGATTCGCTCAATAAGAATCATCTTGGCCATGGTACAAGCCCCTTCGATGGACCAATACATCCCTCGATGTTTCATGCGGTAAGTGACCTTTCGGTGCTGACTCTCCATTACCCCGATACCACGTGAGGACAATCCTCTAAGTTTAGGTGGCCTAGTGTCACAGAAATTTCTTAATAATTTCTTACGAAAATTGTAAAAATTATCAAGAGCTTCCTGGCTTTCTATGAGAGATTCAGCTGTATCTAGTACGGTCTGAAGCAGGCTCTTCTGATGATTTTTGATGGCCTTAAAAGCAAGATCAAGTAGTGTAGACGGGTACGGCTTCAGGAATCGTTTAAGTTCTTCATTGACATGATAGGCATCCCAGAAATGCTCATGACGTTTAATCCGTAGGACCTTCTTAATTTCTTGAAATATTCTGCGAGAATATCCTTTACCATTGTCCGAGTTAGTGATAAGAAGAGTTCGATCAGTGATTTCAAAATGATTATAGAGATAGTCTATCAATTCTTCCTTTGCTTGTTCATGGCTTGTATGGATAATCTCATGCTTATTCTCTAGTACATACCGATTATTACCAACCTTCTTCGCTCCAGTATGAATCAGGAAATGGGCTAAGTCTGTATTGTGTCGTTCATCATTGCTTGATGTTGTCTTGACGAGCACACCATCTCCCTCCAGGTAGATTTTATCTGCCTGGATTTTTTTCGGTTGCTCATCACCTCTAAAAAGCCGATAGCGTTCCCTATCTGAAAAGAGTCTGCCTGCCATTTTTACAGACTTCAAAACAGCGTCCTTTGTTATCTCCAGGCGATAAGCCATCTTAACTGTTCGACAAACTTCACGGTAGGATAAAACAGAAGCGTGTTTTGCCATGTGAAAAATCAACTCAGGAGAATAACGCATATACTTTTCTAGACCTAGCCACTCATCTACGGGATAACAACTTTTCTTTCCCTTTCGCCAGCGATTCCTAGAGAAGGTCACCTCTCCAAATGTAAAAACAACTGTCCTCTCTGTACTATCTATTCGCTTATATCCCCTCAGTCTCATGGAGGGAGCAATCTGCTCGTCATAATCTCTTACTCGCTTCAGGAATTGCTGCTCACGTTTGCGATCTAGTTCTGCGATAAATTCTTTTTCATCAAATCTAAACATACTCTCTATTGTACTGAAATCATGACTAGATTGAAAACATCACAAACTTTCTGCAAGACTCTTTCAAAAATAAAAGCCTTCCCTTATTGGGAAGGTTGTTTAATTATAAATATAATTATATTTATAACGATAAACTTTCGATTAGTTTATCAAGGTAATCTGATGCAGACTTTGCACCAACTGCTTTAGCAATTTCATCCAATTTTTTCCGATTGCTTGGTTTCAAAGTAAACTGAAATTGTTTCTTACGTTCAAAGCTTTCAAACTCAACTGCGACTTCATTTGGAGTCCGATCAGGTTGGCTGCTCGCTTCAATGATCTGTGATATTTCTTTTTCCTTAGGGGTAAATGCCATGATAATCTCCTTCTAATTATATTTATAATTGTATTTGTGTTTATAAATATAATTATATTGTATCATAAATTTTTGAAAAAGTCTGCTCCAACTCAATGAAAAACTTTTTATGTTTTTGATAAAGCTCAGGATTATCCTCCATATCTGCAATAGAGATTTTATCGATTGTGGAATGATTGAATAGCTCTTTTGCTGGTACAATTCCTAGAAGGTTATCTGTTCCCTTTTCTTTAGCTTCAAGCCCCAGGGCTTCCAGTAACTCTCTTGATGATCCATAGTTCGGTCGGATCATATTTGCTAAGAAATATAACTTAGCAGTAATGTATGATTCCCTTGTACGATAGTCAATTACATCCTTTCTGAATGCTTCTAACCGAGTTGATAAATTGAATTTAGCATTATAACCAAACTCCGAAGGAGTTAAGGGACTAATAATAGCGTGACTGACTGCTACAGCATTTTTAGTAGCTGTCGCAAAGTCTGGTCTACAATCAATCAAGATATAGTCAAACTGATCCAACTTTTTCTTTTCGTAGTTATCCTCTAGCCAAAGATAAAGTAGCATATTTTTCTTATCGCTGTTCTCCAGATCTCGTTCCACCGTATCAAGCTGAACTGAACCTGGAATTAGACTGATATTTTCCTTGACTTGCTTAATATCCACATCGCCACCTTTAAAAGCATTAGCAATCGTATTCTTGCTCTCATAGATATTATAACACTGAGTCAAATTACACTGATGGTCTAAGTCTATAAAGAGAACTTTATGCCCTTTCTTAGCCAGCCATTCCCCATAATTAAATGTTAAAGTTGTTTTTCCAACACCGCCTTTAATAGCAGCAAAAGTAATAATTTTCATTCTATTTCTCCATTCCATCCGTAGTAGCAATGGCTACACATTGTTTCTTCTTCATCTATCCACCAACAAGCGCCTTTGTCAGAAGTATAGCAAGCATTGTTCCAAGTGCAACCGCAAATTTTGCAATGAGATTTTTCTGCCATCTACCTATCTCCTTGTTATTTTCTATACTTCTATTATACCATTATAATTATATTTGTCAATATGTTTATAATTATATTTATAATTATTTTTACAATGAAGTCTCTCTTCCCCTTTCGCCAGTGATCCCTAGAAAAGGTTATCTCTCCAGATATAAAGACAACTGTCCTCTCTGTACTGAAATCAAGACTAGATTGAGAACATCAGAAACTTCTACAAGGTTTTCCCATCTTCAAAACGTCGGTCAACTTTCTCTTCTCGACTACGCACGTGCTCCTTAATATCTCTATAATCTGTGTAATGTTTTAGAGTGTCGTCAAAGAACTCTTGTAAGGCTCCTTTTTCAATTTGGAATTGTTTAATCAGTTGACTGACATCTTCCAGTCCCATATCTTTTGGAACTCCTAAATCATCCAATAGTTGTACCGCTGCAAGACTATTTTCTGGAGATTGCTGGATGGCTAAAAGTGCTCCTTCAATTTTATGATAACGTCCAAGTCGCTCATCTAGCTGTCTTAATTCCTCCTGGGTAGCCTCTATCTTTTCATTAAAGCGCTCCTCCAAATGTTGAAATTGTGCTCCATCTGTCACGCCGTGCTCAACTAAGAAATTATATTCCTTAATCAGTTCACGCATAGAGGAAATTTGAGCGTTTTTAGTAACGAGTGTTTCGCCGTTTTGTTTGGCCAATTGCCTTGCGACAGTCAAGCCCATCATGTACCTATTTTTTTGAGATTGATCAGGATTGAGAAAATAAAAATAGTCTTTCTCTTTGATATAGATGGTATAGTTTCCATCCTCATTTTTATCAACTTTATGAGAAGGTATTAAAATTGTACCACTATTTAAAGCTCCCATATCCATCTGCACGTAAATGCCTTGCTTGCTTTCTTGCTCGACCTGCCAGGATTCCACTTCCAATTTCAATTCAAAATCATTTGCCATTTTTTCTTTTGATTCTTGATATTGTTCTTTCAATTCCTCCACATCAAAAACTAACTGATTCTTAGAAATTCTCTCTTTTATTTTTTCAAGAGAATAGAGTCCTTTCTTCGATAATGTATCATCTCGGACATTTCTTTGTTGGGGCTGATCGAGCAATTTATACTTCACAAATTTTCCAGAGAAATCAATCTGAAGATTAAGCGCAGCTGCCTTTTGTTTGAAATCTTCTAACGACAAAGAGTGCTTCAGAAGAAAATCAAGACGTTCCTTGATTTCAAACCGATAATTATTTTGTCTCCGCCAAGCAGAATACTTTGTATAAGAATTTTTCATAGTAGGCTCAATAATTTTAGCGCCATATCGTGCCGCATGTTTGTCCGAAATGGCTCTCAAATTTTTTAAGGTTTTCTTT
>NZ_JBJUSF010000048.1:0-4756 GCF_046098195.1 Streptococcus sp. ST14 | reverse complement strand
TTTTGTCTGAAAAATCTCGCTTTCTTATTGAGTTATAAGGATATTTGATTATTCCCAAAAATTTAGACACAAACAAAGTTGAATGTAAAGGTTTACAAAAAAACTTACTTGTGCTATACTTAAATCACAAGTTAATACAAGGTGAGTGTTACTAAGTAATATTAGGCATGATCACAGGTGAATTAGAAATCGGATGATTTTCTTGTTCATTTGTGGTCATTTTTTGTACTCATATACCTTTAAGATACAAAAGGAGGTTACCATGTATCGAATTCTAAACCCAATGAATCACAATGTCTCGCTTGTCAGAAATGACAAAGGAGAAGAAGTGATTGTGATTGGTAAGGGGATTGCATTTGGGAAAAAGAAGGGGGATTTGATTGCTGAAAATCAGGTTGAGAAAATCTTTCGGATGAAGACAGAAGAGTCCAGAGAAAACTTTATGGCTCTGCTCAAAGATGTTCCGCTTGATTTTATCACAGTGACCTACGAGATCATTGATAATCTTTCTAAGAAATATCATTATCCGATTCAAGAATATCTCTATGTGACCTTGACAGATCATATTTACTGTTCCTATCAAGCCCTAACACAAGGAAGGTACAAGGATAGCAATCTGCCAGATATTTCTGCCAAGTATCCTGTAGCTTTTCAAATCGCAAAGGAAGCATTTGAAATTTACCGTCAGAAGCTAGCGGATCATTTTCCTGAGGACGAAATTATTCGGATTGCTTATCATTTCATTAATGCCGAAGGTGAAAATGAAGTGGAAGTTGTTGAGTCGATTGATAAGAGGAAAGAAATTCTCAGGAATGTTGAAGAAGTGCTAAAGGGTTATGCAATTCAACGAACCAAAGAGAATAATCATTTCTATGATCGTTTTATGATTCATCTCAACTATTTCTTGGATTATTTAGACAGATCTAGAGATGATAACCAATCACTTCTGGATATGGAAGATCATATTAAACAATCCTATCCAAAAGCATTTGAGATTGGTTCCAAGATTTATGATGTGATTACGCAACATACTGGTCTTGATTTGTATAAAAGTGAACGAGTTTATCTAGTTCTACATATCCAACGTTTATTGTCATAAAAATTTAATTAAAAATATATAAGGAGAATTCTATCATGAATAGAGAAGAAGTAACATTGTTAGGTTTTGAAATCGTAGCCTATGCTGGCGATGCTCGTTCAAAACTATTGGAAGCCTTGAAGGCTGCTGAAGCTGGTGATTTTGCGAAAGCGGATAGTTTAGTTGAGGAAGCTGGTGGCTGTATCGCCGAGGCTCATCACGCGCAAACAAGTCTATTGACCAAGGAAGCCGCTGGTGAGGATTTGGCTTATAGTGTGACCATGATGCATGGTCAGGATCACTTGATGACAACTATCTTGCTCAAAGATTTGATGCACCATTTAATCGAACTTTACAAGAGAGGAGTTAAGTAATGAACAAACTAATTTCATTTATCGAGAAAGGGAAGCCTTTCTTTGAAAAACTGTCTCGTAATATTTACCTTCGCGCTATTCGTGATGGTTTCATTGCTGGAATGCCCGTTATTCTCTTCTCAAGTATCTTTATCTTGATTGCCTTTGTACCAAACTCATGGGGCTTTAAATGGTCTGATGATGTTGTTAATCTCCTCATGAAACCTTATAGTTATTCAATGGGGATTCTAGCTCTCTTGGTAGCTGGTACAACAGCTAAGTCATTGACCGACTCAGTAAACCGTAGCATGGAGAAAACCAACCAAATCAACTATATGTCAACACTGTTGGCAGCAATTGTTGGTTTATTGATGTTGGCAGCTGATCCGATTGAAGGTGGCCTAGCTACTGGATTCTTGGGGACAAAAGGTTTGCTTTCAGCCTTCCTTGCTGCCTTTGTTACTGTAGCCATCTATAAGGTTTGTGTTAAGAACAACGTCACTATTCGTATGCCTGACGAAGTTCCACCAAATATCTCACAAGTATTTAAAGATGTGATTCCATTCACTCTATCAGTGGTTTCTCTTTATGCTCTTGATTTACTAGCTCGTCATTTTGTTGGTGCAAGCGTAGCTGAATCAATCGGTAAATTCTTTGCACCATTATTCTATGCTGCTGATGGTTATCTAGGTATTACCATTATCTTTGGGGCCTTTGCCTTCTTCTGGTTTGTGGGTATCCACGGTCCATCTATCGTTGAACCAGCAATCGCAGCTATTACCTATGCAAATGCCGAAGTCAACTTGAACCTTCTCCAACAAGGGATGCATGCTGACAAGATTCTTACTTCTGGTACACAAATGTTTATCGTTACCATGGGTGGTACTGGTGCGACACTGGTTGTTCCATTCATGTTCATGTGGTTAACAAAATCAAAACGTAACCGTGCAATCGGACGTGCTTCAGTAGTTCCAACTTTCTTTGGTGTAAATGAACCAATCTTGTTTGGTGCACCACTTGTCTTGAACCCAATTTTCTTTATTCCATTTATCTTTGCGCCAATTGCCAACGTATGGATCTTTAAATTCTTCATTGAAACGCTTGGCATGAACTCATTTACTGCCAACCTTCCTTGGACAACA
Source organism: Streptococcus sp. ST14 (assembly GCF_046098195.1). Lineage (NCBI taxonomy): Bacteria > Bacillati > Bacillota > Bacilli > Lactobacillales > Streptococcaceae > Streptococcus > Streptococcus sp. ST14. The sequence goes on along the minus strand of NZ_JBJUSF010000048.1, from coordinate 2,183 downwards.
CCAGGTCCTCTCGGTATTGTTCTCGGTACAAACTTCCAATTCTTGTCATTTGTACTTGCTGCTTTGTTAATTCTTGTAGACGTAGCCATTTACTATCCATTCCTCAAGGTTTATGATGAACAAATTCTTGAAGAAGAGCGTTCTGGTAAAGCCAATGATGAATTGAAAGAAAAAGTAGCTGCAAACTTCAATACTGCCAAAGCGGATGCTATTCTTGAAAAAGCAGGTGTAGAAGCATCTCAAAATACAATTACTAAGGAAACAAATGTTCTCGTCCTCTGTGCAGGTGGAGGAACAAGTGGTCTCCTCGCAAATGCTTTAAATAAAGCGGCAGAAGAATATAAAGTTCCTGTCAAAGCAGCAGCTGGTGGCTATGGGGCTCACCGTGAAATGTTGCCAGAGTTTGATCTGGTTATCCTTGCTCCTCAGGTAGCTTCTAACTTTGAAGATATGAAAGCAGAAACCGACAAACTTGGTATCAAACTTGCCAAGACTGAAGGTGGCCAATATATTAAATTGACTCGCGATGGAAAAGGCGCTCTTGCCTTTGTTCAAGCGCAGTTTGAAGAATAAAAGGTAAATAGCGAAGAAGTGAGATGGAGGAATTCCTCCCGACTCTATCTCCATCTCATTTCTATTTCTTGAAAGGTGAATCAAATGACAAAAACACTTCCAAAAGACTTTATTTTTGGCGGGGCAACAGCAGCCTATCAAGCAGAAGGTGCGACCAATACCGATGGTAAAGGACCAGTTGCCTGGGATAAATATCTTGAAGATAATTACTGGTACACTGCAGAACCAGCCAGTGATTTCTATCACAAATACCCAGTTGACCTCAAACTTGCAGAAGAGTATGGTGTCAATGGTATCCGTATTTCAATCGCTTGGTCACGTATCTTTCCAACTGGTTATGGGAAGGTTAATGACAAGGGGGTTGAGTTCTATCATAATCTATTTGCAGAGTGCCACAAACGCCATGTTGAGCCCTTTGTAACTCTTCATCACTTTGATACGCCAGAAGCTCTACATTCAAATGGAGACTTCTTAAACCGTGAAAACATTGAACACTTTGTAGACTACGCGGCCTTCTGTTTTGAAGAATTCCCAGAAGTAAACTATTGGACAACATTCAATGAAATTGGACCAATTGGTGATGGTCAATACTTGGTTGGGAAATTCCCTCCAGGTATTCAGTACGACCTTGCCAAAGTATTTCAATCTCACCACAATATGATGGTTTCTCATGCGCGTGCAGTCAAGCTATATAAAGATAAAGGTTATAAAGGGGAAATTGGTGTGGTTCACGCCCTGCCTACTAAATATCCTCTAGATCCTGAAAATCAAGCAGATGTTCGCGCTGCTGAGTTGGAAGATATCATCCACAATAAATTTATCTTGGATGCAACTTATCTAGGACGATATTCCGAAGAAACCATGGAAGGTGTCAACCATATCTTAGCAGTCAATGGTGGAAGCTTAGATTTGCGTGAAGAAGACTTCGCTGTGCTAGAAGCTGCAAAAGACTTGAACGACTTCCTTGGAATTAACTATTACATGAGTGATTGGATGCAAGCCTTTGATGGCGAAACAGAAATCATTCATAACGGTAAGGGTGAAAAAGGAAGCTCTAAGTATCAGATTAAGGGAGTTGGACGTCGAGTGGCGCCTGACTATGTCTCACGTACGGACTGGGACTGGATTATCTATCCTCAAGGTTTGTATGATCAAATCATGCGCGTGAAACAAGATTACCCAAATTACAAGAAAATCTACATCACAGAGAATGGTCTCGGATACAAAGATGAGTTTGTGGATGGGACAGTCTACGATGATGGGCGGATTGATTATGTTAAGAAACATATGGAAGTGATTTCAGATGCAATCTCTGATGGAGCCAATGTCAAAGGCTACTTTATCTGGTCGTTGATGGATGTCTTTTCTTGGTCAAACGGTTATGAAAAACGCTACGGTCTCTTTTATGTAGACTTTGAAACTCGAGAACGTTATCCTAAGAAATCAGCTCACTGGTACAAGAAACTAGCTGAGACACAACTTATTGAATAAAATTTAACAAAAATTCCCCGCCAAAAGGCAGGGGAATTTTTAGGCTCTATAATATTTGTAGTGGGTAAATCCTCTATAGATATTATGGAGCCTATTTTTGTATAGAAAAAAAGTCCCAT
>NZ_JBJUSF010000047.1:0-5248 GCF_046098195.1 Streptococcus sp. ST14 | reverse complement strand
GCTTGTTCAACAGTAGCATCATACTTAGCTTTTTCACCCAGGTAGGTTGAGACAGCTTGCTGGTTTTCTTCTAAGACTTTCTTAGCTGTTTTAGTAGCTTGCTTGTTTTTGTCAGCAGTTCCATCTGTGGCAGTCGAACCGTCATTCGTCACTGTGACAGTTGTTGATTGTTCGTGCTTGCCTTTTTCAGTGGCCACAAAGCTATTATTAGCTTGAATGGCTTCCTGCGCTTCCTTGAAGGCTGTATTGTTTTCGACTTGTTTTGCAGTCGTTTCTTCAAGTGCCTTGATTTGCTTATCCTGGTCTTGTTTAATTTCACCCTTAGACTGATCAAGATTTGATGAAGTAGTATCTGTACCCTTATCAACGCTTGATGTCTCAGACACAACTACTCCAGCTTGTTTAGCAGTTGAAGCAGCCTTTGTGACTGCACTATTATCAATCGCTACAGGCTGGCTTCCTGTTGCCTTACCAGCTTGTTTAGCGTATGTGTTGTTGTCGTTTTTGCTTTCAGGCTGTACTGCTTCATCCGCCAATACAGAACCTGCAGAGAAGGCTACAATACCTGCAACTGCAATTCCTGATACTAGGCCTTTAGCCCATTTTTTCTTACGGAAATATCCGTGTCCTTGTGTTTTTTCTGTCATTTAATTGTTTCCCTTTCCATTTCACCTTAAAACATTTTCTTCTTGTAGACGTAGCTGACTGCTGTCAACAACATGGCTCCAATAGCACCCAGAATGCTTTCTGCAGTCCCAGTGTTTGGAAGTGTTTTGAGTTTGCCTTCTGAATCAGTAACAGAGATAGTCTTATCTTCGTTAACTGTTCCACCAACTTCTTCTGGAGCCACTACAGAACCATCTGAAAGGACTACGTTTCCGTTTTGGGTGCTAACAATAGACGCACCTGTATTTGTTTCAACGGGCTCTTTAGTTACATCATGGACAACCTGTCCAGTTGATGTAGATGTTGTCCCAATTTGTGACTTTCCTTGCTGATTCGCTTGATCAGTAGTTTTTGGCTTTTCATCTGGAACACCATCTAAGCTACCTGCGTTATCTTTATCTTGCGCCTTATCTGAAGGCGCTGGTTTATCAGCTGGCACTCCGTCAAGACTTCCTGCGTTGTCTTTGTCTTGTGGTTTATCTGATGGTGTTAGAACACCATCGAGGCTACCTGCATTATCCTTGTCTTGCGCCTTATCTGAAGGTGCTGGCTTATCAGCTGGCACTCCGTCAAGACTTCCTGCGTTATCCTTGTCTGAGGGAGCTGTTGGATCAACTGGAGTAACTGAAGGCTCTGTTGACTGATTTGCTGGAGCCTCTGTTTCTGTTGAAGCGCTAGGTACTGTTGGCGTAACTACTTCTGTTGTTGGAGCAGAAGAATCAATTGGTGCAAGTTCGTCTGCTGATACATAACCAGCTTGTGCAAGTGCGATAGTTGAAAGTGCTAGTGTAGCTAATACTTGTTTTTTGTTCATGATTTTTCCTTTTCTTTATTTATTTTTCGGGTTATAACCTTTTCCAGTTAAACGAAGTTCCATTCCTGATGGTGTCTTAACTTTTCGAGCTATAACTTGAGCATCTCTCTTGATAGTGCGAATTTGATCATAAACCTTTTTATAAGGCAAATGAAATTCAACATCCCTTAAAAGGCCGTCTACGTATCCTCTAGCCTGTTTGACTGCATAGTCTGGCTTCAGGATAAGGTCTGTGCCGTCCTCTAAGCGAGCTGTCGCACCTCCTTGTTTTCCTAAGTTTTTTAAGTCCTTTAGGCGGACGGTTATTTCATCTGTCATAGATTTCTCCTTGAAGTTGAAAGGCGAAATAACGCCGTGCTGTGTAAAAACGTATTTTTACATCGGTATTTCATGCGCTGGGTTTATAGTCTAGGAACCCTTACTCCTTCAGCTTATGATCATTATCATGCTTTTTCGTTCAGTGGCTGGACTAGATATCCTTTTCTAGTTTGCTACTCGCCCCCGTTTCTTTTTTATCCATAGCCACGCTGCATCAGGGCAAGCCTTGTATTCAGTTTTCAAAGGTCTATAGTTTAATGACTTTTCGGTCAATATAGATTTATCTGTACTAGGTTTGGTCCGATTCTGATCCTAACAGGTAGTCAATAGTTACCCCAAAGTATTCTGCTACTTTCTTAGCATTTTCAAGACTTATCTGACTATATCCTGTTTCCCAGTTCGATATGGTGTTACGAAATACTCCTATCTGATCAGCTAAGGCTTGCTGAGACAATCTATACTGCTTTCGTAAGTCTCTGATACGATTTTGTGTTTGTTTCCTCACATCTACTTATCTCCTTCATTATTTGAACTTGATAGTATTTCATCATCCATCAGAGGAGCATTCTTCAGCTCCAGCATGACAAGCCCTATTCCATAAGCTAAGATCAATAATAAAGCCATTGTAACTAGTTTAAACATTTCTATCCTCCTGATATTGTTCCTTATTTTGTCCGATAAGTTATCTTCTTCACCCATCGAGGATTGATAGAAAACGGCGGAGTCGCTGATGGAAAATTCATACTCGCTCCTGTTCCAAATGAACTTGATACCAATTTTTCTAGTTCCTCTAAGTTGGAAGTGACGGAAATACTGTCTACCGTTTTATCAAAATACTCTACAATCATTTCAATCTCTTGAACTGGTTGGGAAGGTCTAGCTTTCATAGCTTGCCCTCTGTTCATTCTCTCTTGGTTATTAAACAATCCCATGAAATCAATCCTCTTTCTGTTGCCATGATGAGAAAATTTGACTGTGTTTCTCAGCTCTTTCTTTTTTTGGTAAATCAAAAACAGCTTTAGGAACCATGTAGATTTTCTCCTTCGGGCTACGACCTATTGTTAGCACTTTACCATCAATTGGTCTAAATTCATCTTTTAACATGTTTCAACTCCCTTAGACAATTCTGATAAATAACTATTGAGTTTCGTCTCCGACAGTTTATCTGGATAATAGTATGCAATCAGACTAGGGCACTCATCAGGGAATTTCCTAGTGTGCTCACTTTGTCCTGATAACTCCATAAAGCCCTGTTCTTTTTCGATCAGCAGAGCCATTTTCCAGAAGCGAATCATCATTTTGTAGAAGTAGGCTGGAACATTCTGGATTGATTTTCCTTCAGCCTCTCCTGTTTTAATTTTGAAAATCAATTTATCAAGCTCACGTTCAAGATCTTGCAGCCAAACCTCTCCATAAATTTCCTGATCAGCTAAGAGGTTGTTGTAATTCTTCTCAACTTGACGTTTCGATTGATAGATTTTATTTTCAAGAATTTTTGCATCTTTTCCAAACAAACTGAGTTTCTGAACTAGTTGAGGAGAAAGAAAACCATGTTGCCCCATTTTAAATGCTTCAGAGATTGATAAGTCAGATAAAGATGACTCGCCCTCGTATCGATTAGTATCGTATGAATATTCTGTCTGACTCCTCTCTGTATTTATTCCGTCCGCTTCGTGGACGTTTTGAAGTCCATTTTGTGGATGTCCGTTTTTGATACTTTCGCTATTACCAAGGCTTTGGGGTGCTTTTTCATAGAGAACTTTACCAAGAGCATTAACCCTCTTCAGTAACTCTCCATCAGATGAGTAGTGCTCCACTATTTCTAAATTAGCATCCACTAGCTGAAGATAAAGTCTATTTGGCTTATTGAGCCCTTGCCTAACTTCTCGTAAGAGACCATGTTCTTGCAGTTCTTTCTTGATTTTAGTAACCTTCATCTTTCCCTTATCCAGTAGTAGCATCAAGTCAGAAACTGTAAAAATTAGAAAGACTGCTCCATTTTCATCAACGTAATCTCTATTGCCCTTCTGGAATGAACTGATACTTAATTTACAACGATTATAAAGAGCACCATAAGCCAACTTAGCATCAGATGAAAGACCTGTGTAAGAACTAGTCAATTTGACATAGCCGTTCTCATTGTGTTGAATACGGGTGAAAAATATTTCTGGAATTTGATAAAAAGTTAGAGTAGCTAGTTGATCAATTGTGATATCCGCCATTAGTAGCCTCCTACAACTTGTAACCTCAAGCCACCAGCTTCAGGAAAATAAACAAGATGAGTTTGCTCTAACTCTTCAATAGCTGCAATAGCACGGCTTCTAGTCCATCCCATTGTATTCATCAAATCTAAAATCATTACGTCTCTAGTCAACCTTGAGACCTTTGTTTGGTGTTGCTTCATAGGTGATCCTTTCTTAATTTTGATTATAGAACTGCACTCCTTATCTGTTCGAGAATGTCTCTTTCCTTTTTATCAAGTTCTATGTATTCTTGTAGGAGTTTTGACTTTTTTTCACTGATAAAAGAAAGTTCTTTAACTAACTCTATCGATATTGTTGCGTTTGGTTTATTAGCCGTAAAGTTCTCTTCATAACCGAGGAGATATGGAATAGACACTCCAAAGTATTCTGCAAGGATTTTTGCATTTTTCTTCTTAGGTGTTCTAATTCCTTGATTATACCCAGACAACGTAGGATAAGCTATACCTGTACTATCGCTAATTTCCTTCAGGGATAAATCCCTATCTCTAACAAGTGATTGGAATGGGGTCATCTTTTTGCTTCCAACAATACAAGAATCATCATCAAGTCCTAGTAAGTATGAAAGTGTTACGCCAAAAAATTCTGATAAAATCTGAGCATTTTCTAGACTAAGATTTGTTTTTCCATTTTCGTATTTTCCGTACTGAGACTGGTTAGTATTCAAAACTTTTGCCAAGTCAGCTTGAGTCAGTCCTTTTTCTTTTCTTAGTTTTTTAAGTCTATTAGACATCTGGATTCCTCATTCTGTAGTATTTATTGAATAACCTCCAAGCTTTAAACGGGTTTTGTCTAGAATGATTTTCAAAAAATACGACATGATAACAACCTTTATTCAAGACTTTCTCAAGATCATTTTTCGATACAGATAAACCGAAATCTTCACGATCACTAAGACTAAGTAAAAAATACTTTCTCCATCGTTTTTTTACTGGGACACTCCTAAACATCAGTTCATTAAGTTCTAATGACTCTTTTGAATAATCAAAGCTATAAATATAGCATGCCACCAATACTTTCTTGCTAAACATTCCTTATTTCCTTCCTACACATATCCCATCAATTCTAGATTATCTGACATTTTTTCTCCTTTCTTTAATTTTTGCAACGAAAAAAGAGAGCGATTTTCTCGCTCTCTCAAGATATATGATATTTAATTTTTCATTTTCCCAAAACTCTAGACACTTAC
>NZ_JBJUSF010000046.1:0-5433 GCF_046098195.1 Streptococcus sp. ST14 | reverse complement strand
TTTTGTCTGAAAAATCTCGCTTTCTTATTGAGTTATAAGGATATTTGATTATTCCCAAAAATTTAGACACAAACAAAATAGTTTAGGCCCTTGATAAATTCAAGAAAGTGTGATAACATAGTACGGTATGTGGTGCTAGCACATCCGCTATATTAGATCTAATAGGAGGAAAACACAATGGCTAAAGTATGTTACTTTACAGGTCGTAAGACTGTATCAGGAAACAACCGTTCACACGCGATGAACCAAACAAAACGTGCCGTAAAACCAAACCTTCAAAAAGTTACTGTTCTTATCGATGGTAAACCTAAAAAAGTTTGGGCTTCAGCTCGTGCTTTGAAATCAGGTAAAGTTGAACGCGTTTAATAAAAATGAAAAGACCGCTTAGGTCTTTTTCTTTTGCTCTAAGGATAAAATCATTTGAAAAATAGAGTAAATATCCGCCGATACAGCATTCTGCTTTTACACTTGGACTGAAATATGATAAAATAGAGTATCAACTAGTTGAGGTAAAAAAAATGACTGTAAAAATTAATACAAAAGATGGTCAAATCGAACTGACAGATGAAGTGATTGCAACCGTAGTAGGTGGTGCCGCAACTGAGATTTTTGGTGTGGTCGGTATGGCTAGTAAAAATGCCCTCAAAGACAATTTCCAAGCCCTTCTTGGTAAGGAAAATTATTCTAAGGGTGTTGTTATAAAAGCAGCCGAAGATGGTAGCATTGCAGTTGATGTTTATACCGTATTGAGCTACGGAGTAAAGATAAGCGAAGTGTCAAAAAACATTCAAGAGCGTGTTCGTTTTAGTTTAGAAAATCAACTAGGAATTACTGCTCAGACTGTGAATGTCTACATTCAAAATATCAAAGTTGTAGGAGAATAATCGTGTCAAAAATTACTACCAGTTTATTCCAAGAGATGGTGCAAGCTGCATCAACTCGTTTGAATAAGCAAGCAGAATATGTCAATTCATTGAACGTCTTTCCAGTTCCAGATGGAGATACTGGGACAAACATGGGAATGACCATTGAAAATGGTGCTAAAGAAGTAGCAGACAAGCCTGCTTCTACAGTTGGAGAAGTAGCGAGCATTCTTGCTAAAGGTCTCTTGATAGGTGCGCGTGGGAACTCAGGGGTTATCACTTCTCAGCTCTTCCGTGGCTTCTCTCAGGCTATCAAGGAAAAAGATGAATTAACAGGTCAAGACTTGGCTCTTGCCTTCCAATCCGGTGTCGAAGTAGCTTATAAAGCAGTTATGAAACCAGTTGAAGGAACCATTTTGACTGTTTCTCGTGGAGCGGCTATTGGGGCTAAGAAAAAAGCCGAGGAGACAGATGATGCTGTTGAGGTCATGCGTGCAGCCTTGGAAGGCGCAAAAGCAGCTTTGGCTAAGACACCAGAAATGCTTCCAGTCCTTAAGGAAGTTGGTGTGGTAGACTCAGGTGGTCAAGGTTTGGTCTTCATCTACGAAGGATTCCTTTCAGCTCTTACTGGTGAATACAGTGCTTCTGAAGACTTTGTAGCGACTCCTGCTAACATGAGTGAAATGATCAATGCGGAGCACCACAAGTCTGTAGCAGGGCATGTGGCAACTGAGGATATTACCTTCGGTTACTGTACAGAGATCATGGTAGCTCTCAAACAAGGTCCAACTTATTCTAAGGACTTTGACTACGATGAATTCCGTAACTACTTGAATGACCTAGGGGATTCTCTTCTTGTTGTCAACGATGATGAGATCGTCAAAGTTCACGTCCATACAGAAGATCCAGGTCTTGTCATGCAAGAAGGTCTCAAATATGGTAGCTTGATCAAGGTCAAAGTGGACAACATGCGTAATCAACACGAGGCGCAAGTTGAAAAAGAAGCGACCCAAGGCAACAAGCCTGCTGAAACAAAAGAGTATGCCCTTATCGCAGTAGTAGCTGGTCAAGGTTTAGCAGATATCTTCCGTGCCCAAGGTGTGGATTATGTCATCGAAGGTGGTCAGACGATGAACCCTTCAACAGAAGACTTTATCAAGGCTGTTGAACAGGTCAATGCTCGCAACATCATCTTCTTGCCGAACAACAAAAATATCTTTATGGCAGCTCAGTCTGCGGCTGAAGTGCTTGAACAACCTGCTGTTGTGGTAGAAGCACGTACAATTCCTCAAGGGTTGACCAGTCTTCTTGCCTTCGATCCAAGCAAGTCTATCGAAGAAAATAAAGAACGCATGACTGCAGCCCTTGGTGATGTCATCAGCGGTAGTGTAACAACAGCCGTTCGTGATACAACTATCGATGGATTAGCAATTCATGAAAATGACAATCTTGGTATGGTTGATGGAAAAATTCTCGTGTCAAACCCTGACATGCACCAAACCTTGACAGAAACTTTGAAACATATGTTGGACGAAGATAGTGAAATCGTGACTTTCTATGTCGGTGAAGACGGAAGCGAAGAACTTGCCAATGAAATTGCCCAAGAAATCGCAGAAGAATTTGAAGATGTTGAAGTAGAGATTCACCAAGGTCAACAACCTGTATATCCATATCTTTTCAGTGTGGAATAATCGTGAAAATGGAATAAAAATAACAGAAGGAAGCTGGTTTTACAGCTTCCTTTTTCTATGCAAATGGAGTTATAAAGAAATTTATGTAGAAATGAACATTCTATTGGAAATTCTATTTACTATATGTTATAATGATAAAGCTGTTATGTTAGATTAAGTATGAATATAAAGGAGAAATGATGAAGAAAAAATTTTTTAATCAATCTTTTTCCCGCTTTTCGATTAGAAAGTTAAGTGTTGGGACCTGTTCGGTATTGCTAGGAACTTTTATGGTCATGGCTACTTCACCAGTGCAAGCAGATGAAGCTCAAGTCAACAATAAGGAACAACAAACGCAGGCGGAAATTCAACAGAAGGAAAAAAGTGCTGAGAATGGACAGGAAGTCATTTCTGAACCTCAAAAAGAGGTAACACAGAACGAAGCAGTTAAGGACCAGAAGGATAAAACTGAACCGTCCAAAACAGAAGTATCTGCACCAGTTGCTCAGAGCCAACCAGTTTCTCAAGTTGACAATACGAAGGAAGCGAGTCAGCCTTCTTTAGATGAGGAGAAAAAGCAATCTCTAGAATCAACTCAAACTGAGCAGAAAAGCAAGGAAGAAAGCAGTTCTAGCGGACAAACTTCTTCTAGACGCAAGAGATCGCTAGATGAAGTCAATGCTGTATTTCAAGCTCATTCGCCAATCAAAGATATCCATGCGGTAGATAGTGTCCGTGAATCCTTGAACTTTAGTATTACTGGACACGAAGCAGACTATTCTGGTGGGTATATCAAAATTCATTTCCAAAATGGGAAAGCTATTAAATTGACTCCTTCTCCAGTCGGTGGTGTAAAGTTCAGCCAAGAAAAAACGAATGGGGACCTTGATTTAAAGATAGAACCTACAAATCTGAGAGGTGGGGCAAACTATAACTTCGTCTATACTTTTCAGATAGATCCTTTGACTCAGAACTGGGGAGGTGCTGTCCAAGCCATTGGACCAGACCACAAGGTGACCGCAACTGCTAAGCTCTATGACAAAAATGGCAATGTCCTCAAAGAACTTGGAAGTATTGAACACACATGGAAAGTCTTAGAAAATGGTGTAGGGGGTCTGACACCAATGTCTAACAATCAGGTCATTGGCTACGATCGAAACAACGATGGTATTGTTGACGAAGATTCATCTGTTGTATCCTACTATCTATTTAATGGTGCGAAAGATCCTAAGAATAATACGGCAAGAAATGATTACTTCAACTATGGGAATGGTGTCTTTGATGGTCGTATGATCAATGGTATGGGGATTAGTGATGTCGGTGGGCATATTATTGATCCTGTCACATCCTATACCTATAATATAGAGTTAAAAGAAGGCTATGAGCTGACAGATGAAGCGAAAGCTCTAGGATGGACTGCCGATGCGACGGGTTACCATCTGACTATTAATAGAGCAAATAATCCGCTTCAAGATATTAACAACAATAAAAACAAGCTCATTCCAATTTCTTTCAAGTTAAAGAATGCCAAAGTAGCAGATATTAATAGAAAAGCGCAAAACCTAACTGTGACGGGTATCTATACAAAAGCAGATGGGACTAGCTATCAAAATACGGCTGTTCTCCCCTATACTCTCTTTGTTCAAAAAACTGATCAGCCAGAATCTTCTCTCTTTGAGTTTAGACACTATAATCAGTCAGATTCGGAGATAATTCGTTCTTATGGTGAAACAGAATACCGTTCTTATGTTCGGCTCTCTTCGGTCGCTGAGGTTGAAAAAGATTATCTTATCAATGACTATACTGTCACTCATAAAATACAGGACCCACGAGAGTCTTATCGGGAAGTCAATGCGATTGAGGAGCGTTATTGGAATGAATTTTTCTCTTCGCCGGATGCATCTGTAGAAGTATACAATAAAGCTACAGGTGAGTTGTTAGGGACTTTTAATAGTAACACTCGTAGTCTACGATTGACGGAAGAGCAAGATGTGAAGGAACTGGAGTACAAGTTTAAAAATATCAAGATGAGGAAGTCCTCAACCAATGATACTTCGGCATTTTTTTTCCAGACAAAAACACGTTTTAATAATTGGGAAAGTTTCTATAAAGACTCGACGATTAGTAAGTTGGATTCTAGAACGGATTCCACTTTTAACAATACTGGAAACACTGTTTCCTTCTCTCAAACGGCTTCAGCCGAATTGACGCGCGTTATCCAGCAAATTTCAATGATTGGTCGCCGTCGGACAGATGTCTTCAATCGACACACAGATGCTTCTGGTTTTAAAGAAGATTTTATCACAAGGACTGCGGGTAAAGACACCCCTACCCAGAACTTAGCAAACTTGACGGGAGTTTACCATCTGGCTTATTTGGCTGATCCACAATTAAACTTTAGTGGGAGTCCTAATTTTAAGGTTTATTATAATTACAAAGATACTGGGAAAACTCTCTACTATGCCCAAGTAAAGGGGACTCCAGACTCCCCTATGCCTCCAACGCTTTTGAAGTTGGAAAACAAGACGATTCCAAATGGGACCTATACCTATAAAGCGATTGCTTTCTGGGATGAGGAACTTCCTGACGTTCAAGCTCAGAATGGTTACGACTTGGGGGAGCTTGACGGCATTACAGTTACCTCGAAAAATTCAGTTTCTTATGACTTCGATGTGATCGTACAGGCTTCTGAAGCGAGTGGTGTCTACTCTGAAGTGAAGAGAGCTACAAATCAACACTTTGCCTACAATACCCAAGAGCACTATCCTGGTGATGAGATTGATTTCAGAGTGACCTATAAAAACGCATCTAAACAGCCGGTTTTGTACTGACCCCAAAAAGTTAGACAATTAATTTATCCGAAGGATTTAGTTCTGTATTGCACAGGACTGAGTCCTTTT
>NZ_JBJUSF010000045.1:0-6430 GCF_046098195.1 Streptococcus sp. ST14 | reverse complement strand
TAGGCTCAATAATTTTAGCGCCATATCGTGCCGCATGTTTGTCCGAAATGGCTCTCAAATTTTTTAAGGTTTTCTTTTCCCAGCGAAATTTCTTGAGCGTTGAGGTATTGGTGGTATTAAGTATGATATGGTTATGAAGATGATCTTTATCCGTGTGGGTTGCGATCACAAACTCATAATTTCCACCTGTCAATTCTAATATCGTTTGACGGCCAATTTCATGAACCTGCTCAGGAGTCAAGTTATCATCTGGAGAAAAAGACTGGATAATGTGATGAGCCAATACTTGTTTTCCTGAAGATAATTCTTTCAAGTCATCATCTCCTTTTTTAAAGGCTGCAGCTAATTTTGTCATGACCATTTCTTCGTCTGCTACACTAAAATCAGAGATCCCATTGCCAGATACTAGCTTCATTTGAAGCTCGCCATTATGATAGACAAGAGGGAAATCAAGATCACTTTCTGCAGTTTCTGATACAAGAGTTTTCGCTTCATTCAGAATATAGCGTACAGCTATTTTTAAATTGGAAGGAGTTTTAATTTGTTTGGGTGTTTTGATTACTACCATTCGTCATACGTCCTTATTGTTTTCACTTTTCGTTCCTGTAAACTTTTCTTCTCCGCACTAGAAAGTTTGACAGCTACCATCTCTTTCAACTCAGATAGATAGTCAATGACTTGTGCCACTTCCTCTGGCCTAACCCCTTGATTTTCATTGGCATGTTTGGCAATTTGGTTGATGTTCGTACCCACTCGATTGATGGCAACTCGAAGGTCTTTCAATTCAGAAAAATCAATTTGAACCACCTTCCCTTGTACCAGTTGATTCTTCGCATAGTATTGAAAAGATGGAACTCCCATTTGGGCCATCGCCGTTTTAATTTGACGATCTTCCTCTGGTGTTATTCGTATCAATTTTTGTATATAGCGTTTTCTATTTTCTCGTTTCTGCATTATTTTTTTATCCTCTTTCTCTCAAAGTCTCTGGCATTTTCTGACCAGGCATCAGCCCCTGACTTCCTTGTGGCAAGCGTAGCAAATGGATATCCATTTGCGAAATTTAAAAAAATCAGAGAAGGAGAACCCTGTAGTTTTCCTTCTTGATTTTCTCAGTTTTGGGGAAATCCCCAAGCCCCTTTCTTATATCTTTGGAGTACAACTTCTAACAATTTATCGTAACCAACTGAAGATGTTTTTGAAAATAGATGATTGCTTATCACTATTTTCTACACTTTTTTCTTTCTGACCTTGTAACTTTTCAGCTAGGACAGAAAGTTGTTGATCAGTTAGAGGCTGGAAAATCGACTGCCCAATTTGTATTTCTGTCAGTAAGATTTTTTCAGTGAGTACAGCTTGAAATTCTTCATCTGTAATCATCTTGAGTAGTTCAATATTTTCTTCTTCCCACTCCAAAAGAGCAGGATCTCCTTCAGGAAGTTGAGACTGTTCTTCCTCTAGTTGCTCCAGAACTTTTTGGCGAGTCAAGTCTTTAGCGTTTGGCGATACTCCTTGAACTCTGTCTCCATCCATGATTGGAATAAAGTCTGAAAGGATGATAATCAGTTGTTCTTCTTGTTCATTAGTCATGAGTGTTGTCCTCCTTGATGATGATTTGTTTTTAATTTGACCTTGGGTTTATTTGGGGTGTCCCGTTCGGTCATTTCGAGAAACCCTTCTCTTTTTTTGATTGTGCATCTGCTTTCAACTCCTGCTTGTGATCTTCGACAGCCTGCTTGCTCTGATCTTTAAACTTCTCCAGTTTTTGTTCAAAACTACGCTTCGTTTGTTTCTCCTGACTCAATCTTAATTGTTCCAATGCTTGATCCATCCGAACCATTAAACTTTTAGCTTCTTGTTGGACAATATCTAACTGTGCTTCTAAATCAGCAAGCGTCTCTTTATCTGCAGACCACCCAGATAGATAGTTAAAGGAATACTCTGACGTATCAATACCATAGTATGAAGAAACAACATAAGCGACACTTTCAGCCTGGAGTTCAGCAGTGCTTCTAGTTAGATTTTCCTTTTGAGGATTATCTGCATGATGCAACTCTGCATGAGCCATCTCATGTAAGAAAGTTTTAATAATTTGGGCCTTGTTCATCTCATTACTACGTAAAACAATTTGATTTTCTGGGACAGAATAATATCCATGTTTATTATTTTCCATCTCTTCAAATCGAACTGATACATCATTTTCTTTTGCAATAGCCATCAGGGAACGGTAAAGATTTGCATAGTCCAAATCAGTCAGCTGTTCTTTCACTTCTGCAGCTTTTGGCATCTCCTTTCCTTCTGTCTGACTAACATCAAAGACTGGTACTAGACCAAAGAATGTGACAGTTTCTGGTTTCCCATTTTTATCCAATATTGGTTGGTTATTTTCATCCTTTTTGATCTTCGTCATAGGTTTAAAAATACGTAAAGCCTTCTCACCTTTTTTTACATAACGGCCAAAGTTTTCTTTCCACTGTTTGAAAGAAGCTACTTGCCTTGCTTCAGGATTTTGTGCAAGAATTAAGCGCAAATTACGATTAGAATAATTATTTAGCTGGCTCATTTTCGTTAGATAGTCTCTGTACTTATCTGAATCCAGAAACTCCTTAATTCCTTCTTTAAGGTGACGACTTAATCCTGCCATATCTTTATTTTGAATAAAATCTGCAACTGCAAGACTGCCTGCTGCTAAAACAACTTCTTCCGCTTGTAGACCCTCTTCGACCTCTGGTTTAGAACCTGGCTTCGATCTAAAATCATACGGATTCGTTCCCTGAAGCAACTCCTCCTCATCAGAAACACCGTCAGCATCCGCATCACGTTTCAAGTCCTGCTTATTGTGTCCTTGTTCTTCTAGTTTGATTGCTTCCTCTTGTGATTTCTCAAATTCATCTCGAACTGTTGCGATCGTTTGTTCAACTTTTTCTGATAAACTTTTGATTTCTTTTTGCCATTTTTCTACAAGAGCTACTTGTTCCAATGGAGAGTCCTTGACTCCTAACTTTTCAAACCAAGCAGATAGGCTTTCGACCTCAACACTATCCATTCCATCAAAAGAGATAAACCCAAGACGACTATCATGACTACTATCTGTAAATCCAATTGGACTATTTTCCAAATCTCCAAACGGGAGTTGGGATAGAAGTTGATCTGCGTAAGGAGTATCTTCCAAAGCGTAACTGAACTGAGAAATATCTAACTCACTCGCCAATCTCTCCAGGTGATACTGAGTAAATATGGTCCCATCTATCTTCATCAATTCTGGGTACTCTCTCATTTCTCGTGTACCAAGTCTTTCTTTATGAGCGATTGGGTTAATCTCCTCACCGATATTGTAACGGATGCTATCCTGAATAAGTTCACCATCTGGAGCGTAGATACTAAACTGAATCTTAGTTGGAGAGAGATAGCCTTCTGGGTGACCATCAGTCACTTGTTTTAGCCCTTTTTGATGCAACGAATAGAAGCTCTGATTGGCCTTATATAGCTCCCTAGCGAAATCTTGATAAGATATCAGCTCGGTCTCTTTAAAGGGTAATTTCGGCCCACTTGGGCGATCCTCAGACCATTGAAGACGTACATGGTAGTTTTCCTTATAGATATGATCTTGTTTCCATTCCTTATAAAAATCTGAATTTGTATCTAGGAGGTGATCTTCTCCAGCTGCAGCAACAATCTGATCAAAATTATCATTGTGCTGTTTTGCATAGTCAAGATACTGATTCCAGGCTTGATAAAATTCTTCTGGAGTTTTTGAGATGTCACCTGGCACACCTAAATTATAGACAGTATCTAAGACTTGAGTAAAGGTAGCTGAATCAAGTGAGGTTTTATTCAATGTGTTCTTTGGAGCAATCTGTTCAATTTCTTTAGTTGTATCAGGCTTGATTTCCTCAAACAAGCCATTTTTCATAATGGATTGCAATTCTTTGCCCCCATCCTTAATATAGTTCTCATTGATCGATAGCTGTTCAATGTGGCCATCACGTTCACGGAAAACACCAAGAATAACTTTTTCCTTAGTTTTCTCTACATCAACTCTTAGATCTCTCTTAATTTTCATGAGAGATGCAGGGACACGTTCATCTCCTATATCTTTGAAAAGAAGTAAGAAATCCTCGTCTTTACTCTTAATAGCTTCTGAAAAGTTAAGTCGTTGTGCAATTCTTACTTCATCTAAGTTATCCAAAACAAACGATTTAGGATCAAGAATATCCTCTAACATAGGAATAACTTGTAATTTTTCTTTTAGACTATTACTAACCAGTATTTGATTATAGTCTCCCCTTCCCTCAGCAAAATCGACTACAAAATCTCCAGCATTTCTACCTGGAACAACTGGCCTGATTCCTGTTAAGTGTAAAAAGTTTTCTCGTTTAAAATTAACATCTAGCAAACTCACCTCTCCATTATTGGAATAGAAATAATAGATTTTACTATTCGCTAATTCCTCTAAATACCATTGAGATGATTTCTGAATAGAACCAGCGTACTGATTCATTCTTTTCAAATCATCAGATGTAATTGGATGGTATTTCGATTGTCTTCGTTGCACTTCCTCAAAAGTTGTGCTAAAATGTAAGTAACGATAGGGTGATGTCGGGTGACTGGCAACAGTTTGCTCAAAGGTTGCTGATAATTCAGCTTCAGGTTCGGCACTGCCTACAGCATCATGCTGTGAATAGCCCTCTCCACCACTGGCCCTATCATTCAAGCGCTCCTGACTTTGTTCAGGGGCTTTTTCTATGTACTTCAGTATTTGTGCATCTAAACGATCAATTTCTTTTCTGATAGACGTCGTACTATCCGCAAAATAAGCATCCCTTTCCAATCTAGTACGTTTTGCGAATAACTTGTCTAAATCAGTCGTTATAAATCGTGACATTTCTTTTTCAAATTGCCATGCCTGTAGTTCATAGTTAATGCCTAAATCTTCCCGAATTTTTTCTGCTAATTCATCTTCCCATTTACTATGCAATTCCCAAACTAGCTCTATAGATTCTTGATTATCTGGAGTTTGTTTTTCTTCAACCGTCTTATCTATACTAGTCGGATCAATGACGACTGTTTTTTTATTTTCTATCGAAAATGTGAGATTGTCCCAATTTTTTTCTAACCACCCTGCTTCGCCTTGATTTTTTTCAATAGGCTCTGGTTGTGGTGAGATTGATTTTTCCTGATTCGAGGGCGTTAATCCTACATTTTCTTGCCTTTGTTTGGCAAGTAATTCATCCACCTTCAGTCTTTCCTCATCTGTTTTCGGATGATACTTGATTTGTGAAGATAATTGAAACTCTCCTTCTTCAGTCAACTCCAGGGCAACTCTTCGTAACCCTTTTACAAAATACGTATTTGGTTGTTTTTGCCACTGGTTCACTAACCCCTCATCAATTAAGGCTTGAGTTGCTGGTTGAATGCTCGTTTTACCCATTTGTTCAGATATGGCCTCAAGTCTAGTCAACTCTTCTTGATAGCGTTTGAGAGTAGCTTTGGTAAAGAACGACTCCCCACGTTTAGCTTTTTCTAACTCTTCACGGATTCTAGGTATATTTTGAACACTCATCTCCAGACCACTTCCCTGACGATTCAACCCCATTTCTTTCAAATGTTGTTGGTGCTCCAGGCGCTCTACTCGCTCTTCCTGTTGCCTAATCTCATCCATCTTTGAGAAGACTTGACCTTCTATTTGTTCTTGCTTACGCATAAAGCTAGCACTGCCTCGCTTATCATTCATGGGTTGCCCATTTGTTAGTGCTTGGTGGGAATAAGCTCTTGAAATAGCCTCGTCTTGTTCACCCCTTAGTCGTTCCAATTTTCGACGTGCCTGGGCAAGACGACTGTTGTCTGGTGCGTCTTTCTCCAGTTGTTTTTCCTGCTTCAGAATCTCATTCCAGTCTGTCTTCTCCTGGCCTTCACGTTGTGGTGGTCTTGCATCGATAACTGGGATTTTCTTCTCCCGTAGTTTAGTGATAAAGTCTGTACCTGCTTTATCACGATCAACTGCCAGCGTGATGAGATCATCGTATTTATGATCTTGGAAAAGTGTGGATGTTTCCGCTGCAACAGATAAAAAGTTAGAGGTACGTGTTAGTTCACTAGACTTGGTATAATCCCTTTCATCCATCGTGAGTTCCCCTCGCTCCTGCAGAATTTCAAGAACATAGTGAGACAAAACTCCCTCTTTTAATCCTTCCATCGCAACTAGTCGAACATCGTTTAATTCGCCCTTATGAAGCTCATAATAGCTCATAAGGTCAATGGGTGCCTCTGTCACAATTAAACGCTTAGGAGAGCCTATAGAAACGTTTAAGCCACTAATAGATTCTGATTGATACATGATTTGTTTCAAGTATCCTTTGCCAGGATGACGTTCTTGATCAGGAACAAGTCCCTGGAGGCTCGCACCTACCAGTTGCTGATTTCTGTCCAAGTA
>NZ_JBJUSF010000044.1:0-9689 GCF_046098195.1 Streptococcus sp. ST14 | reverse complement strand
TACCAGGGGAGTCTCAGCAACCATCATTTTTGAACAGTGATAGCACTTGAAACGGCGTTTTCTAAGGAGAATTCTAGTAGGCATACCAGTTGTTTCGAGGTAAGGGATCTTAGACGGTTTTTGAAAGTCATATTTCTTCATTAGACTTCCACAATCAGGGCAAGATGGGGCGTCGTAGTCCAGTTTGGCGATGATTTCTTTGTGTGAATCCCTATTGACGACATCTATAATTTGGATATTTGTGTCTTTGATATCGAGTAGTTTTGTGATAAAATGTAATTGTCCCATATGAATCTTTCTAATGAGTTGTTTGATCGCTTTTCATTATAGATCTTATGGGACTTTTTTTCTACAATAAAATAGGCTCCATAATATCTATAGTGGATTTACCCACTACAAATATTATAGAGCCAGAATTCCTAGGAGATTATTCTGGCTATGTGCATTGTGATATGTTGCGGCAGTAACTTAGGACTTTAGTCCTCTAGTTCTGCCTATGCGATAGCAGTCCAAGGTTTAGGAGCAAGGCGACGCTAAGCTTGGTAAACTACGAACCGCAGCAAGCGGATAAATCATCGTTAGGAGCTAAAGGTTTAGCTTATTGTGATCAGTTATTTGCCTTGGAAAGAGACTGGGAGGACATTGTCAGCTGATGAACGACTACAGAAACGTCAAGAAGAGCTCCAACCCCTAATGGAAGACTTCTTTGCTTGGTGCCGTCGTCAGTCAGTTTTAGCAGGTTCAAAACTAGGAAGGGCAATTGAATACAGCCTCAAGTATAAAGAAACCTTTAAGACTATTTTAAAAGACGGACATCTGGTCCTTTCCAATAATCTAGCTGAACGCGCCATTAAATCATTGGTTATGGGACGTAAAAATTGGTTGTTTTCTCAAAGTTTTGAAGGAGCTAAAGCAAGAGCTATTATTATGAACTTATTGGAAACAGCTAAACGTCATCAACTAAATAGTGAGAAATATCTATCCTATCTTCTAGAATGTCTTCCAAACGAGGAAACTCTCGTAAACAAAGAGGTTTTAGAGGCTTATTTACCATGGACTAAAGTTGTACAAGAAAAGTGCAAATAAGAAATCTCCAGATTAGGAACTATCCGTGAGTTCTCTAGTCTGGAGATTTTTCAATAGACTTCGTTATTGGGCGGTTACAATTTATTATATGAAAATCCCATATCATTCTCCAATTCTATATTTTACCTTTCTAAATGTATAGATTAACTACCTAATTATAGCATATAACGCAGATTCCTTTCAATCGTATGATTTACTGCATTAAATTAAGTAAAAAAATAAAGGCAGTCCGAAGACTGCCGATATTTATCTCTCATCTCTTTAATTATGGTAAGTAAATAAATAATTTCCCTAAAGATATGGAAATTATTTATACTATAAATACATATTATAAAGTTTATAAATACTGTAAAAATCCTGAAGTTAATTTTCTAATAAATATCAATATGTGTTAGTATCTTTTAAATTTTTAGACAATTTACCAGTTCTATAGACATGTTTAACAGACTCTATTTTATAATTCAAAAATTTCATCTGCCACTTCATTTAAAAATTCTATATCATGGGAAACAATAAAAATTATTTTATCCATGGTTTTATACTTATTAATCAGTTCAGATATTTTTATCATATTGGAATAATCCATACCACTTGAAGGTTCGTCAAAAAAGATAAATGGAGAAGTCTTGCACATAACAGATGCTATTGCAAGCCTTTGCTTTTGCCCTCCTGATAAACTCATCGGATGCCTTTCAATAAATTCGTCCAGGCCTAAATCTTTTAAAATGATTTTCGCCTTTTCTTCATCAAAATTCTTTATTCCTAATCTAAGCTCGTTGAATACCTCATCTGTGAATAATTGATGATTTACATCTTGCATAACAAGTGAAGAGTTTTTGAGTCTTTCTTTTTTAGATAGCTTCTCTCCCTTAAAATAAATTTCTTCTTTTGATTTTTTCTCAAGACCTATTAAACATCTTAAAAGCGTTGATTTTCCTCGTCCGTTGGATCCTATTATGCCATAAATTTTCCCAAGCTTGAATGAAATATCTTTTAAGCTTAAACACTCATCATCAGTAAATTTGTAGCTAAGATTTTTTATCTGATACTCTCCACCTTCTTTTAAATAAGGAACTTTTAATTTACTTAATTCTTTATCTCTTAAACTTAAAGCATTTAATTCATTTTTATCTAGCTTTAAAAATTCACTTCTAGTATAAGTTTTTTTAAGCTTTCCTTTATCTATTAAAAATACACGGTCAACTATGTCCATCAAATAATAAATTCTATGCTCTGCAACAATTATGCTTATGCCTTTCTCTTTTAATATCTTTAGCATCTTTGCCAAAACACTTATGCTTTTAATATCTAAATTCGATGAAGACTCATCCATAACTATAATCTTTGTACCTGCTATATAAGAAGCTGCAATGCAAAGAATTTGTTTTTCACCGCCGGATAGATTAAATATATTTCTGTTCAAAAGATTTTTTATCGGGAATATCTCAAGCATATCCTTCAAACGCCTGTCCATCTCTTCTCTTGCAAGTCCAATATTTTCTAAATAAAACAATAATTCTAATGTCGTATTTATATTGAAAAAATATGTCTTAGGATTTTGAAAAATAGTTGAGACAAGCATCGAAATTTGATAAAGTTCCAAAGCTTTTATATTTTTACCATCAATAAATATTTCACCCTTGATCTTTGCGTTATCATATCTTACAGCTAAGCCATTGATAGAATTTATTAAAGATGACTTACCGCTTCCGCTTTTTCCTGTAAATAGCACACACTCTCCCTCGGCTATTGATAGTGATATATCATCCAATATATGCACTTCGCCATAATCAAGACTTAAATTTTTTATTTCAACCATATTAAGCCTCCCACAATAAGTCCAGCAACTGCTAATACATAAACAAAATCAATTAGCTGTATCTTTGCTCGAATATATCTAGTCTTGGCGATTGGATTTTCTATTGCCTTTGTTTCTGCTGCTTTTGCAATGTCATCTGCAATGTTTGAAGATATAATAAGTAGTGGCACTGAAACATATTCAAGATATTTGATTGGGTTTTTAAAATTTATACCCCTTACTCTCATAGCCATTTTGATATTTTTCTTCTCCTCTTTAAAAGATGGGAAGAATCTAAACATAACCGCAATAGGTATGGAAAGATTTTTTGGAATTTTAAGCTTATCCATTGATGAAATTATTGCACCTACATCAGAGGTCTTTATCATGAAGCTAGCTGCCATAAATGGCAATAAAAACATTCTGAAGATAATAAATAAGCTTAAAAACATCTTAATTATTGGATTTATATTAGATAGCACCATAAAATTAGGTAAAGCATATAATATTGTGCATAAAATTATCCATTTAAAAAGTGTTTTTTTGTATCCATTTAAATAAAACAAAATACCAATAATACAAGCAATTGCTAGCTCAAAACGGATGTTTATGCTATGCGCAATAGTTAATCCTGTAAGAAATACTACTAATATCTTACTTATTGGATTGGGATTAAAGGGAGCATTTGAAGAAAAGGTAGGCATTATACAATGCCTGCTTTTTCAAAGTGTTTTTTCAATAGAGCCTTGCCTATATATGCTCCAATTATTCCTCCTAGAAAAGCACCTAAGGCTACTAAGGCCATGTGAGGATATGTTATTAGTTTTTCCATTGCATCAACATAATCTTTTCCCATCATCATAAATAATTCAATATATTTTTCTTTAGCTAAAAGCATTTGCATTAATGATCCACAAATCCACGTACAAAATACTGCATAAGAAAGCATATTATATTTAAATGAATTATAATTACCAATCTTTCTAATTAATTCTGCAACCATCATTACTATCAATGAAAATAATGGCAATACATAAGTATGTCCCATAGCAAACATCACAAGTGGTGATATCATACCGAATATAAATAGTGCCCATGGCTTTTGAACCTTAGCCATAAATAACATAACAACAGTTCCTGCAATTATACCCAAAACTGTTGGGTATATTAAGAACAATATTGGAATCAAGCCCATCATACCAACTCCAAACATGAGGGCAAAATAAATTACGCCAAAAACACCGATACTTACTAAATCTTTTACTTTTAATTTTTTATTATCCATTTTTTCCTCCTAATAAATAAATTCTTCTGCCATTTTTGTCTTTTCTATTAAATTTTTGTAAACTTTTGATTTTTGTAAAAGCTCCTCATGGTTGCCTTCACTTTCTACTTTTCCGTTTTCAAGAACTACTATCTTGTCAGCATTTTCTATGGATTTCATTCTGTGTGAAATGATGACAACAGTCTTATCTTTAATTAAATTATTTAAAGACTCTTGAATTTTTTTCTCGTTGTCAACGTCAAGGCTTGCTGCTATCTCATCTAAGATCAATATCGGTGTATCTTTTAAGAAGGCTCTGGCTATTGATAATCTTTGTCTTTCTCCGCCTGATAGCTCAGCTCCGTTCTCACCAATAACTGTATCGAAACCCTTATCCATTTTTTCTATAAAATCTGTGCAGTTTGCAAGTTTTGCTGCTCTTTTAACTTCTTCGTCACTTGCATCTTGCTTACCAAGCCTAATATTTTCCATAACGCTTTGATTAAAGAGAACCACATCTTGGAAAACTATTGATACCTTATCAAAAAGGGATTCTGTTGATATTTCTTTTATATCCTTGCCATCTATTAAGATTTGTCCCTTGTCATAATCATAAAGTCTTGATATAAGTTTCAAGATGGTTGTTTTGCCGCAGCCGCTTGCTCCTACCAAAGCAGTGACCTCTCCCTGCTTAGCTTTAAAGCTTACACCATTTAAAACTTTTACGTCTTTCTTGTAAGCAAATTCAACATCTTTTAGATCAATATCAAATTTTTTTAAGCTATAGTCATCGCCTTCTTGTAAATCTTGATTTTGAATTTCTTTTAATCTTTCAATTTTTGGCGTTAAATAAAATATTTCCATCAAGCCCGCTTTAGATGCATCTAAAGCGTCTTTTATCTTCATAGCAGCTAGTAAATATCCTATAAGGTAGAGAGAATTTATCTCTTTATTAATAATTAGATTTACGCCGACAAATATCACAACAGCAAGAGATATAAAGCTAAATATTGAAGATATAGACAAAGTTAAAATTGTAGTTACTTCGTACTTTAAGTGTACTCTCTCACTATCTTCCATTTTTTTATATAAATCATCTTTAATATCCTTCGATAAATTATATGCTTTAATCTCCATTTGCATTTCGATATTTTCTTGAAAGCTTTCTGAGTTTTTTCTTAAGACATCATAATGTCTATTCTGTCTATTAACCTGATATTTTTTAGATAAAGGTATAAATATAAAGCTTAAAATAGATGGAATAATTACAGCTAAACCCATCTTGACATTGCCCGCTAGCATCATTACAGACATTAATGGGAAAAACAGTACCATGCCGCCCACCTTTGGTATTGCGTGGCTCATTGCATGCTCTATGCCTGCAATATCAGCCATGATTGTTTGTGAAATGTCGGAAATGTCATGTTTAGAAAAGTAAGATAGAGGTAATTTTGATAAATTCTCCGCTGTCCTTATTCTTAAATCTGCACTTTCTTGATAGGTTGTGTTATATAATTTATCGTATTCGATAGAAAGCAAAATATACATTGCTATCAAAGTCAAAACTGAGAATACTATATAAAAGCCATTGCTTTTGCCCATATTTTCCAAAACTTCCTGAGCAAAAATCATAAGTAATATGGCAGGAAGCATGTTTATACAATAAACGAAAAATGTAGCCAGTGTTGCTTTACTTAAATTTCTTGCTCCTTTATCTGTAAGAGCAAATCTTTTTTTATAAAACTCTTTCATTTGAAACCCTCCATTCATTCGCACTGTTAAACATCTCTTGCAGGCTCTTATACCTTGTATCTTTTGACATTAATTCTTTGTCAGACCCTCTTTCTATAATTTTTCCACTATCCATAACAATAATTTCATCAAGGTCTTTAATTGTAGATAGTCTGTGTGCAATCATGATAACTGTTTTATCCTTCATAAGATTTTTGAAAGCTTTTTGCAATT
Source organism: Streptococcus sp. ST14 (assembly GCF_046098195.1). Classification (NCBI taxonomy): domain Bacteria; kingdom Bacillati; phylum Bacillota; class Bacilli; order Lactobacillales; family Streptococcaceae; genus Streptococcus; species Streptococcus sp. ST14. The sequence goes on along the minus strand of NZ_JBJUSF010000044.1, from coordinate 3,576 downwards.
CAAACTCGTTATCTGGGTCAATAGATGCTGATGCTTCATCCATAATAATAATTTTGGAATCCTTTAAAATTGCTCTAGCAATTGCAATTCTTTGTTTTTCTCCACCGGATAAATAAACACCTTTTGAGCCTATGATTGTATTTTCTCTTTCTGGGAATTTGTCTAATATTAAATCACATCCTGCTAATTTTAAGGCTCTCATAACGTCATCTTTCGTCGCATCTTTATTAGCTAAAGCAACATTATCATAAATGCTCTTCTTGAATAATTTTGAATCTTGAAAAACAAAGGAAACGGCTTTAATTAAGGCTTCATCAGAATATTCACTTATTGCTATCCCGCCTATCTTTATGCTTCCTTCATTAACATTGTAAAAACCTGATATAAGTTTTGCTACTGTTGATTTGCCTGATCCAGATGAACCGACAAGTGCGTAGGACTTTCCTTCTTCTAAATTAAAGGATAAATTTTCAATGACAGCTTTATCATTATAAGCAAAGCTTACATTGTCAAAGTCTATATTATAGTTTTTAAAATTATTGACATTACCATGCACTAATTTGTCTTTTTGCATATCTTCGTAAAGCGCCTCTAAAGTATCTACTGCATAATTCCCTTGAGAAATATACATGGAGTACCACATTATTCTCGTGAATGAAACAAAGAGAACTCCTGATAAAAATATAATCATGATAAGCTCAAGTAAAATCACCTTTGCGCTACCTAAGCTTGTCATAAAATAAACTATAGGAATAATTAAAATTGCAATCAGTCCAAAAAATAACCATTGATACAAAACATAAGGCTTTTTACAAGATAGGGAATAATCATAAGCATACTTTGAGTAATCTTTTATCGCCTTATAAAAGCTTTTAAAAGACTCTACATTTGCTTTAAATATTTTTACAACTTGCATTCCTCTAACGTATTCAACAGTTTCAGCACTTAGTTTAGATAGGGCCTCTTGGTATATCTTCATAAATTCTTGCTCGCCCATCATCGCCCCTAAAATTAAGCCGCCAATTATAGTAAGAGCAAGCAAAGTTATACCAACCCTTATACTTACTATAAAGCCAAGTACAAGGACAAGTACGGGTGTAACTATTGCCTGAGAGCTATCTGGAATCATGTGAGCTACAACCTGATGAGTTTGTGCTGCATTATCATCTATGATCTTTCTTATCTGACCAGAGGGATTTAAGTCAAAGAACCTAAAACTTGCTTTTTCCAGACCATCGATTCCCCTTTTTCTTAAATTTGTTTCAAGCCTGAATCCCAAGATATGTGAAAACAGTCCTGAGACAAAATAAAATATCGCTCCACTTGTTAGTGTAATAACAGATTTTAATGCTATGCTCTCTGCACCAGATAAATTTGAATTAATTATTAACTTATCTAGAAATTTGTAGATTAAATAATATCCATATACCGTAAGTAGAGCAGATATAGCAGAAAAAACTATAGCTAAAAAGCCAAGATATTTTTTATCCTGTACATAAGCAAATAGCTTTTTGTAAATCTTCATAATATTATCTCCTTTCTTTTATTATTCCTTTTAGATATGAATTTGCTTAATCGATAATAACTATCATTGCTTTTTTATTATACATCGATTATAATTACTAATACAATAGTTTTGAATTAAAAAGGCTAATTGGAATATTGTCTAAAAGGGATATGTGAATTATGAGTTACTATGATTTTGTAAAAGATTATATGAAAGTAGAAGAATGTAAAAATAATAAGAAGTATTCAAGTGCGGGACATACTTTTTGTTGGAACAAAAAAGATTTTACTTATGCAGAAGGTCTATATTGGTTTTATGAAGGAGATGGATTTATTATTGATATCCATGATTTTTATACCAAAGAAGAAATAATTCAAAATAGCACTTATAGTATGGCAGACTATGTTTCAATATATACAAGCTACATTGTCAGTGCAAATGGCGAGAGATTTAGTCCTTATCAAACCTTGACTGCAAACTCTTTATGTACTCTTGATTTTGATAATATAAGAGATGATTTTGTGTTTTTATTACATGAGAACTGCTACTATCTTGCTGTTTCTATTGGCTTTAAAAGAGAACTTTTGGAAAAACACTTAACATCCATTAATATTGATCCAGAATCTTTTTATAGGGCTTTACTTCAAACTAATCAAATTATACTTACAAAAGCCTCAGAAAAAGTGGCAATGGAAATATTAAATTGTAAGATGGACGCTCCTGCCGCTGATTTCTTCTTTAAAGCCAAAGCAAATGAATGGGTAAGTATTGTAATAGATACCTACTTAAATAGGAAGAAATGTAAAATTGAGTCTGATGATAACAAAGCACTTGAAGATGTCGCAAGATTCTTAGATGATCATTTCGCCATGAATGTAAATCAAGAAACCCTTGAAAAAATATCTAAAATGAGCGGAACAAAATTAAAAAATTTGTTCAAAGAAAAATATGGTCAGAGCATTACAGAATACACCCAAAGAAAAAGAATGAATGTAGCTGAAACTCTTCTCTTAAATACCGAACTAGCTATAAAGGAAATTGCTGAATCCGTTGGATACACATCCCATAGCAAATTTTCTATTTATTACAAAAGATACAAGGGAAAACTTCCTAGTGAGGTTCGAAGTTTAGCTTGCAAACATCACAAGTTAAAATTCGATTACTGTGAATAAAGTAATTTTTTACAAGTCATTTTTTGTATGAATTTAAGTGTATATGCATATATGTCTGAATAAATTTGATTTGAAAAATGGATAAAAAAATAAAGGCAGTCCGAAGACCGCCAATATTTATCTCTCTGCACCTTTGCTATGGTCTTTCTTATTTGACTTAGATTTGTCATCTGTCTTAAAGCTTTTTATTTGCCCTAATATGGACTTTTTATCCTTGTCTTGACTCTTTACTTGTTCTTTTGCTTTTAAGAGCTTAGAAGACAAAAAGAGATATTATATTAAAACAATATTTCTCCGGTACTGGGACTGGGACGGGACTAAAAATCTGAAAACGTCCTATAATTAGGTGGATTTAGTGATATTATAAAAAATAGAATCTAGTATTTTGAATGGTTTTGGATATATTGTACGTTTGGAAAAGAAGAATGGGAGTAATTTTAAACTAACAAAAAATGCTTTGAAATCAGTGTTTCAGAGCATTTTTGGGCTCTATAATATTTGTAGTGGGTAAATCCCCTATGGATATTATGGAGCTTATTTTTGTGTAGAAAAAAAGTCCCATATGACCTATAATGAAAAGCGACAAAACAACTCATTAGAAAGAATCATATGGAACAATTACATTTTATCACAAAACTGCTCGATATTAAAGACCCAAACATCAAGATTCTAGATATCATCAATATGGATACCCACAAAGAAATTATCGCTAAGCTGGATTATGAGGCTCCATCTTGCCCTGATTGTGGAAGTCTAATGAAGAAATATGACTTTCAAAAACCATCTAAGATCCCTTACCTCGAAACAACTGGTATGCCTACTAGAATTCTCCTTAGAAAACGCCGTTTCAAGTGCTATCACTGTTCAAAAATGATGGTTGCTGAGACTCCCCTGGTA
>NZ_JBJUSF010000043.1:0-9947 GCF_046098195.1 Streptococcus sp. ST14 | reverse complement strand
ACAAAAAAGAGAACAGATTTCTCTGTTCTCCTAAAAATATTGAATTATTTGATTTTCTAAAAACTCTTACCACTTACTTCATTTTTATTCTGATCTTTTAACTCTTTGACACTAGCTTTCACCGCTTTTCTAAACCAGAAAAGGAGACAATTTGCCTCCTCCTTTCTAGTATGGTTTTCCTTTGATTCAAGTTGTCATTTCGGAATTTTTTAACCCTTCTTATCAAAGCCAACCAGATTCTTTTGCGATGTTGGCTGCCTCTGTTCGATTGCCTGCATCTAACTTGGAAAAAATATTGGTGACATAGTTTCGGACGGTTCCGTTTGATAGATAGAGTTGGTCTGCAATTTCTTGGTTGGATAAGCCCTGAGCGATTCCCTTTAAGACAGCAATCTCTTGTTCTGTCAACGGATTGGGGTGCGTCATCACCACTTCCATCAATTCAGGCGAATATTCCTTGCGTCCTTCGAGAACAGTGTGCAAGGTTTGCATGAGGTCTGCAATGCTTCTTTCTTTCAAGACATAGGCATCCACTCCAGCCTTAATCGCGCGTTCAAAATAGCCAGGGCGCTTGAAGGTTGTCACCACAACCACCTTTGTTTCTAGCTTTTCTGCTCGTATCCACTCCAAGACTTCGAGGCCTGTCTTAGCAGGCATTTCTACGTCAAGGATGGCGATATCGACAGACTCCTTTTCTAGGAGTTGGATTGCTTCTTGCCCATCCTTGGCTTGTAAGACAGACTCCACATCCGCTTGAAAGGCAAGCAACTGGCACATGGCATCTCGCAACATACTTTGGTCTTCTGCAACAAGTAGTTTCATCTTAGTTTCTCTCCTTATAAGGTAGTCGTACTTGCACTTCTGTTGGACACTTCTGACTGATCACCTTTACATCTCCCAAAAATGGAAGAACACGATCTCGAACTGTATGGAGCTCATCCCCCTTTATAGAAGGAAAGCCACAGCCATCATCTCTCACTGTTAGAATGAGTTCTTTCTCTGTCCGTTCTAATTTTAAGTAGACTTTAGACGCTTTAGCATGTTTGATGACATTGGTCACTAACTCAAGTAAAATCATGGAAGCCATTGACTCCAATTCCTGAGTTAAGCTAGCTGTATCTAGTTGATTAGCTATTTCCACCCCAATTCCAGCAATTTCTAACATCTTTTTCACAGTCTCTAGTTCTGATGTCAAAGTTCTAGACTTAAGATTTTCCACAATGGTTCGAACTTCACGCATTGATTCTTTGCTAATTTGCTGTATTTCTCTTAATTCCTTTTCCACCTGTGGATAAGCCTGCATCTGAAGAAGTTGGAGGGCAAGGTCCGTCTTCACACTCAACATAGCAAAGGTATGACCTAGACTATCATGGAGATCCTGACCGATACGATTGCGTTCATTTTCAGCCAAGAAAAGATTAAGCTTAGCATTTTGTTTCATCTTTTCTTCTTTTATTTCCTCCGACACTCGAATTCGATAAAGACCAAAGGTCAGTGCATCGGAAAAGATAAAGGTCACCAAGAAAAAGAGGAGGTCCCAGGGACTAACATGATTGACCATATAGATTCCGGTCAGAATGAACGGTTGCAAGACAACAAAACTGACAAAACGCCAAGAGTGAAAAGAAATCTCATCCAGCTCATAAATAAGGAGATTGGATAAATAGAAGATAAACCAGGTGAAACCCGAACTCAGCCAAACCGATGTATAAAAAATGTAGGCAAGCATGATCCACCAAGCCATCCACAGCACAGTGCGACTCTGACTGGCTAAAACCGAATAGAAGGCAAGTACAAATAGTAGGGTCCATAGCAAGGTTAAAAGCGGGTAATCTCCAACGATAACACCCGCTATAGGAAAGATGATAAACACAATTGAAATATGAAACATATAATGAATGTTTTTAAATTTTTCCAACATAGATTTATTTTACCTCAATCCGTTTTTTCAGCTGGATTACCAGTACACCAAAGAAAACTGTATAACCTAGTACAACCAAGGCAGCAAGAATGTTAAACTCGTGATGCTCCAAATAAGTCGAGACAACCTGCATCAGTTGATAGGTTGGGGTCAGTTTTCCAATGGATTGGAGCCATTCTGGGAAGGAACTCAAAGGGAACCAGAGTCCACCTAGGACAGCCAAAGCAATATAGGCAATATTTCCAATAACCGTCATCAATTGAGCACTAGGAAGCAAGCTCACCAAGACCCCCATGCTGATAAAGACCACGCTTCCGACCAGCAACATAACTCCAATCACCAACCAGTCAAGCCAAGGTAGAGTAACCCCGCGGACAAAATGACCTACTGAAAAGACAACTATAATTGATAACAAGAAAGTTAGCAGAGTGCTGAACAGTTTTGATACATAATATTCTACCATAGAAACAGGAGAATGTTGAATCAATTTTTGCCAGTTGTTCGTCTTATCAGACTCGAGTGTGCTTGGGATACTGAAAAAAGCACTTGACATGATACTAAAGAGCGTCATGGCAAAAAGATAGGCTTGAAGAGCAATTTCTGGAATATCTGACCCTAACATCATACCAGAAAAGATAAGGTAAAACACACTTGGAAGTCCGATGGATAGCAAGTAGTAGACTGCTTGCCGTTTCATCAGAATGATTTCCACTTTCATGAGACTTGTCATATTTTTCATCGTCAATCTCCTTTAGTCTTGAGTCGTTTCGAAGATACTGTCTAAGAGAGTTCGATTGCGAACTTCAATTTCTTCGATCATGCAGCCCTGTTCTTGCAAGACTTTCCATACCTGGCTGGCTTCTTTGGTTGTGAAGGAAAGAGCATTTTGCTTGATTTCAAGCTCTTGAATCTGGTCCAAAGTGCTGATAACTTCCTGATAAGTTAGTGGTACCGTAAAGTGTTTTTCTTGTTCTTCACCACGCATAGCATAAGGCGTCGTATCGCGAATCAATTCACCCTTGTGGAGGACCAAAATGCGGTCAGCCGTATGCTCTACCTCTTCGATATAGTGAGAAGAATAGACAATGGTGACACCATTTTGCTTTAACTGATTGACAATTTCCCAAAAATGCTGACGTGTAGAGGTATCCATTGCAGCAGTCGGCTCATCTAAAAATAGAATTTTTGGACGACCTATTAAAGACAACACAAAAGAGAACAAACGTTTTTGCCCACCAGACAGCTTGCCCGCTAACTGATTTTTCTGCTTGTCTGAGAATCTTAGCAAGTCATCAATTTCTTTGTCTGAAAGACTGTTTGGATAGATTGATTGAAAGAAGGATAAGAGTTCTTTCACTTTCAAGTCTTGAACCACCGTATTTTCTTGAGGCAAGACAGAAATAAGCTGCTTTAATCGAGGATCTGTTGGCGCAAATCCTTGAATGGCGACCTGACCTGAGCTCATGAACTTGTCGCCCAAGAGACAATCAATCAAGGTTGTTTTTCCTGCTCCGTTAGGCCCGATCAAGGCGACACATTCACCATCGTTGATTTCAAAGGAGATGTTCCGCAAGATCTCCTTGTCTTTTATCTTCTTACTTAATTTCTCAACTTTAATCACAGTCATGAGATTCTCCTTTCAACCACTTCATTCCCATAGGGAAAACGACGAAAATCATAAATCCAAAACCCCAGGCACCACGAATGAATTGGCGAAACAAGGTTTGGTCAAACCAACCAGTAAACATTTCCACTAACCATACCAAGAGTGACAGGCCGATAAAGAAATAGATGATTGCTTTTTTCATTCCTCAAACTCCTTTTTCACATCTCTGACCAATTTCAAACCTTCTCTGACAAGCCAAGACATCATTCCAAAGCCAGCAAAGAGCTCCCAAGGAAAATGGTAGAAACCCTCGTCCAATCCTGAAAACATGAGATAGGTCATAACTCCTGCTGCTACTAAACTCACTGCGACAATCATTTTATTTTTCATTTCTTCTTCCTCCATTTCATACTTCAATTATAGACTTTTGAAGTTGGCGGAGCTAGATGCTTCTGTCACTAGGAAATATGACAAATGTCATAAAAAAGAACCGATTTCTCGGTTCTTAAAAATGATTAGTCTGATTCATCGTTTCGTTTCTTTTTACCTAGCAATCCAAGTGTCATGGCACCTGCTAGGGCTATCAGAATTCCTAGATTTTTCAAACCATCTTCTTGACTTCCTGTATTTGGAAGTTGATTTTTTTCTACAGAGATGTTTTGAGTCAATTGATCTGGTTTCAAATCAGGTACTGAAAGTTCTTTTTTATCAGACGGCTTCACTTGCTCTGGAAGCTCTACTACTGTTGGAGTATAGAATCCTGAAATGATATTTCCATTGCGATCTTTACGGATCACTTTCACACCTTTGGCTTGTCCTACAAAGTCTGCCTCAGGGGTAAATGTGACGGTGCCATCTGGTGAGATTACATAAGTTCCTTCGCCTGGAACGACTTTTTCAGTTGTTCCATCTTCAAAGGTTGGCGGAACTGTCAGATCGACATCACCTGTAAAGTTTGGTTTACCAGTCTGAGTTTGACCTTTAAGACCTTCTGATGTCGCATCACTCACTTGTGTTTGTCCAAGGACAGTTGGTGTGTAGCGAGCAGTAACTACATTTCCATACACATCCAAACGTTTCACAACCAATCCTTTAGCTGTACCAACAAAGTCTGGTTCTGGAGTAAAGGTAATCTTACCATCTTTATCAATTGTATAGCTTCCTTCACCCGGAACAACCATAGTCGTGCTACCATCCTCAAAGGTTGGTGGTACAGTCGAATCAATATGTCCTTCAAACGTTGGTGTTGCCACTTGTGGTTGGCCTTTTGCTCCTGTAGAAGCCGTATCATGACCAGTAGATGGATCTACAACTGTTGGGCGATAGCTTGCAGTAACTGGAGTACCGTTCTTATCCTTGCGGACAATCGTTACGCCTGTTCCTTTTCCTACAAAATTAGCTTCTGGGGTGAAGGTGACGGTGCCGTCTGGTGAGATTACATAAGTCCCTTCACCTGGAATCACTTTTTCAGTTGATCCATCTTCAAAGGTTGGCTCTATTGTTTCATCGATTGGAACAAGCGGATTACCACCTTCAAATGTTGGCGTACCTGTTTGAACAAGACCCTTAATGTTAACTGAAGAAGTATCTTTACCAGTTGGAGTCACCTTAGTAAACTCTGGACTGTAAGTCGCAGTGACTGGGGTGCCGTTCTTATCTACGCGTTTGACTGTAACTGGATCTGGGTTTCCGACAAACTGTTTGTCTGGGGTGAAAGTTACAGTTCCATCTGATGCAATCGTGTAAGTTCCTTGGCCTGGAATAGATTTCTCTTTGCTGCCATCTGCGAAGGTTGGCTCTACTGTTTCATCGATTGGAACCAATGGATCACCACCTTGGAAGCTTGGAGTACCAGTTTGTGGAAGTCCTTGAGGACCTGTACTTGTTGCACCGGTTCCAGTTGGAGTCACCTCTTTCACCACCGCTTGGTACTTAACGGTAACAGGAGTGCCGTTGGCATCCACTCGAGTCAATTCAAGCTCTGGTGTTTCACCCTTGAACTGTTTATCTGGGGTGAAGGTCACCTTACCATCTGCATCCACTTCGAACTTACCAACATTTGGCACTTCTTTCACAGTTGTACCGTTGTCAAATAGTGGAGTTGAATCAGCTGGGAATGGAACAGAGTCATGGCCTGGAGTGAAGGTCACTTTACCTTCTTGGACCTGTCCTTGAAGCCCCTCTGTCTTATCACCTGAACCAGTTGGGGTTACTTTCGTAAACTCTGGACTGTAAGTCGCAATAACTGGGGTGCCATTCTTATCTACGCGTTTGACTGTGACTGGATCTGGGTTTCCAACAAACTGTTTGTCTGGTGTGAAGGTCACTGTACCGTCTGATGCAATCGTGTAGGTTCCTTGACCTGGAATGTTCTTCTCTTTGCTTCCATCTGCGAAGGTTGGCTCGACTGTTTCATCGATTGGAACCAGTGGATCACCACCTTGAAAAGTTGGGGTGCCTGTTTGAGGGACACCTTGAGGACCTGTGCTGGTTGCATTAGTGCTGGTTGGAACTACTTCTTTCACCACCGCTTGGTACTTGACAGTAACAGGAGTTCCGTTGACATCCACACGAGTCAATTCAAGTTCTGGTGTTTCACCCTTGAACTGTTTATCAGGAGTGAAGGTCACCTTACCGTCTGCGTCCACTTCGAACTTACCAACATTTGGCACTTCCTTCACAGCTGTACCATTGTCAAATAGTGGAGTCGAATCAGCTGGGAATGGAACTGAGTCATGGCCTGGAGTGAAGGTCACTTTACCTTCTTGGACCTGTCCTTGCAGACCTTCTGTCTTATCACCTGAACCTGTTGGAGTCACCTTAGTAAACTCTGGACTGTAGGTTGCAGTGACTGGGGTACCATTCTTATCCACGCGTTTAACCGTTACTGGATTTGGTTTGCCTACAAACTGTTTGTCTGGAGTGAAGGTCACAGTTCCATCTGGTGTAATCGTGTAAGTTCCTTGACCTGGAATAGACTTCTCTTTGCTGCCATCTTCAAAAGTTGGCTCAACTGTTTCATCGATTGGAACCAGTGGATCACCACCTTGGAAGCTTGGAGTGCCCGTTTGTGGAACACCCTGAGGGCCTGTGCTGGTTGCGTTAGTGCTGGTTGGTGTTACCTTAGTCACTGTTGGGGTATAGGTCGCAGTGACTGGGGTGCCATTCTTATCCACACGCTTCACTGTAACTGGATCTGGACTACCTACAAACTGCTTATCTGGAGTGAAAGTTACAGTTCCGTCTGGTGCAATGGTGTAGGTTCCTTGACCTGGAATAGATTTCTCTTTGCTTCCATCTTCGAAGGTTGGATCAACTGTTTCATCGATTGGAACCAATGGATCGCCACCTTGGAAGGTTGGAGTTCCTGTTTGTGGAACACCCTGAGGGCCTGTGCTGGTTGCACCAGTTCCTGTAGGAGTTACTTCTTTCACCACCGCTTGGTACTTGACAGTAACAGGAGTGCCATTGGCATCCACACGAGTCAATTCAAGTTCTGGTGTTTCACCCTTGAACTGTTTATCAGGAGTAAAGGTCACCTTACCGTCTGCGTCCACTTCTAACTTACCAACATTTGGCACTTCCTTCACAGTTGTACCATTGTCAAATAGTGGAGTTGAATCAGCTGGGAATGGAACTGAGTCATGGCCTGGAGTGAAGGTCACTTTACCTTCTTGCACTTGACCTTGCAGACCCTCTGTCTTATCACCTGTTCCAGTTGGTGTCACTTTCGTAAACTCTGGACTATAAGTCGCAGTGACTGGGGTACCGTTCTTATCCACACGTTTGACTGTGACTGGATCTGGGTTTCCAACAAACTGTTTGTCTGGCGTGAAAGTTACAGTTCCATCTGGTGCAATCGTGTAGGTTCCTTGACCCGGAATAGACTTCTCTTTGCTTCCATCTTCGAAGGTTGGCTCAACTGTTTCATCAATTGGAACCAATGGGTCGCCACCTTGGAAGCTTGGAGTGCCTGTTTGTGGAAGTCCTTGAGGACCTGTGCTCGTTGCGCCAGTTCCTGTAGGAGTCACCTTAGTAAACTCTGGACTGTAGGTTGCAGTGACTGGGGTGCCATTCTTATCTACACGTTTCACTGTGACTGGATCTGGGTTTCCGAAAAACTGTTTATCTGGAGTGAAAATTACAGTTCCGTCTGGTGCAATCGTGTAAGTTCCTTGACCTGGAATAGATTTCTCCTTGCTGCCATCTTCGAAGATTGGCTCGACTGTTTCATCAATTGGAACCAGTGGATCGCCACCTTGGAAGGTTGGGGTGCCGGTTTGTGGAAGACCTTGAGGACCTGTGCTGGTTGCGTTAGTGCTGGTTGGTGTTGCCTTAGTCACTGTTGGGGTATAAGTCGCAGTGACTTCTGTTCCGTTCTTATCTACACGTTTGACTGTGACTGGATCTGGGTTTCCGACAAACTGCTTGTCTGGAGTGAAGGTTACAGTTCCATCTGGTGCAATCGTGTAGGTTCCTTGACCCGGAATCGTCTTCTCTTTGCTGCCATCTTCAAAAGTTGGCTCTACCGTTTCATCGATTGGAACCAGTGGATCACCACCTTGGAAGATTGGGGTACCGGTTTGTGGGACACCTTGAGGACCTGTGCTGGTTGCGTTCGTTCCTGTAGGATTGACTTCTTTCACCACCGCTTGGTACTTAACGGTAACTGGAGTTCCGTTGGCGTCCACACGAGTCAATTCAAGCTCTGGTGTTTCACCCTTGAACTGCTTATCTGGGGTGAAGGTCACTTTGCTGTCTGCGTCCACTTCGAACTTACCAACATTTGGCACTTCCTTCACAGTTGTACCATTGTCAAATAGTGGAGTTGATTCAGCTGGGAATGGAACCAAGTCATGACCTGGGGTGAAAGTCACTTTACCTTCTTGAACCTGACCTTGAAGGCCTTCTGTCTTATCACCTGAACCTGTTGGTGTTACTTTCTCAACAACTGGGGTATAGGTCGTGACAGCCGACTCTCCATTTTTATCCACCACTCCAACTTGAACTGGAGTTGCTGGACCATAGAAGGTTTTCAGCGGAGTAAAGACAATTGTTTTATTTACAAGATCTAAATCGTACGTCCCTTGGTCGGCAATGGTTAGCGAAGTTACCTTTTGCCCATTCTCATCATACAGAAAGACACTGCTTTGGACTAGTTCAACGGATTTCTTTGCTCCATTAATGGTTGTTGTCCCTTTTGTAAAGTGAACCTCGCTCTCGCTTGCTCTATCGTCATCAAAGTGAATCGTTGCTGCCTGCTTCTGCCCTTGAATGCCTTTAGATTTCGCTGCACTTGCTGAAGGGACAACTGGAAGCGGAACATAATACACCACCCGATACCAGGTAAATTCCTTTTCCAACTCTTCATCTCTAGGATCATCCGCGTTCATTAAATATTCATAGAGAGCTCCTTCTCCCGACATTGTGTTTGCATCAATATCCTCTCTTGGATAATAGCCAGGAATTTCAGGAGAAATCACTTGAGACCAAGTTTGGTCTGCAGACCAGGCTGAGTATGTCACACCAGCTGTCGCATCATTTGGTTGCCGTTTCGCCAAAACCTGGTCAATTCTCTTCGTGCGAGTAAACGAATGAGTCTCAACATGTTTTGGAGGAAGGAGTGATAAATCAGAATGGTTTGTTTTTTTGAGATATTCAAAATCAACCTCGCGAGTTCCACGAACAGTTTCGGTTAGTTCTGTAATCTTGTGTCTAAACTGAAACTTGAATTGTTTTGGACTAGCCGAATCACCAAAGGTATGATCTGTAAAATCGTTACTGATCAGTTCATATCCTGCATCTTCCAATTCCTTAATTCGACGAGCAGGATCATAAGAAATTGGTCCGTTTGGTTTTCCTACAACTGTGTCTACCTGTCCTAGTTGTACTTCCTTAGACGGATCGTTTATATCCACAAAGGTAAAACTTGCAGATGACAGTTTGGTAGACATTTGGATTGAAACATTATTGGACTCAGTGTACTTGGAACTGCCATTTGCCAGTGCCGAAGAAAGATAAGCCGTAGCACCTGGGGCAGTATCTTGCCCGATAACTGCTCCATCAATAGGAAACTGAATCCTACTTCCAGCAGCAACCGGAGCAGTCGAATGCCAACGAACTGCACGAATCTCTGACCAATCCGACACTTGATCTGCTGTGAGCCATTGTGAAGCATTAATTTCTGTAGCAGTGCCCGCAGTACGACTATATTGAACTTCCCAGCCTGAAGGTGGTGTTAAAGCTTTTGTCAAACTCACTGTAAATCCAGAACCACGATTTCTGGATTCTAGCTGTTTATCAGCTTTCATCGGCAAGGATGACAAAACATAAACGTCTGAAATGAACTGCACCCCAAAAGTTAGACAGAAAAAATCTAACTTTTGGGGTGTTTTTATTATGAAATTAACTTATGATGAT
>NZ_JBJUSF010000042.1:0-10034 GCF_046098195.1 Streptococcus sp. ST14 | reverse complement strand
CAAAAAAACTCCAATTACAAACGAGAATTAGAGTTTACCTTACAAGATTAGACAGTTCTTTTCGACATACGAAAAAACCTTTTCACATTTCCCTTCGCCAGTTTTAACTGTATCAGGTTCAATGGGTATCATCTCAGCCTAAAGCACCCCAAATGTCTTTATTATTTTATTACTGGACCAGTATAACAAAATTTGAAAGCCCTAGCAAGATATTTGACCGGAAAATATATTTATATAGTTTCTGATAACGATTTAATCTTTCTATACACGAAGAAAAACCTCCACAAAAGGTGGAGGCCGTCTTCATTATCAATACAATTTTAAGTCACGTGGGTCAACTGGGAAGGTTGGATTGTATGGGTTGTGACGCAGTTTGAAGTGTTTGACATCCTCAATAGTCTGAGTTCCAGACAACTGCATGACTGTCTTCAATTCTGCATTCAAGTGTTCAAAGACTTGACGCACACCAACACTACCACCGAGAGCCAAACCATAGATTACAGGGCGGCCAATGGCTACCAAGTCTGCTCCTGAAGCCAAGGCTTTAAAGACGTGCTGACCGCGACGAACACCAGAGTCAAAGACAATTGGCACACGTTTATCAACTGCTTCAGCGACTTCTTGAAGCGAGTCAAAGGATGCTGGTCCACCGTCGATTTGGCGGCCACCGTGGTTGGTTACCCAGATACCAGAAGCACCTGCGGCAAGAGAGCGTTCAACGTCCTCACGGCATTGTGGCCCCTTGACATACACAGGAAGACCTGAGTATTCAGCGATAAATTCGACATCACGTGGAGACAAGCGTTGTTTGGCTGACTTGTAAACGAAGTCCATTGATTTTCCAGCACCTTCTGGCAGGTATTCCTCAACAATCGGCATGCCAACTGGGAAGACAAAACCATTGCGCTTATCAACCTCACGATTCCCTCCTACAGTTGCATCCGCCGTCAAGACTATCGCTTTGTAGCCTTCAGCCTTCACACGGTCCATGATATGGCGGTTAATTCCATCATCCTTACTAAAGTAAAATTGGAACCAATGAGGTGTTCCTTGAAGAGCTTCCGTAATTTCTGGAAGGTCAACGGTAGAGTAGGAACTAGTTGTATAGAGAGAACCAAATTCATGCACACCACGCGCAGTAGCTACTTCCCCCTGCTCATTTGCCAATTTATGAGCCGCAACAGGCGCCATAATAATTGGTGAAGATAATTTTTCACCTGCAAATTCAATCTCTGTACTTGGATTTTCAACATCACAAAGCGTATGAGGAACGATGAGTTTGTGGTTAAAGGCACGGATATTCTCGCGTAAAGTGAAAGTATCCTCTGCTCCACTAGCGATATAACCAAAGGCAGCTTTAGGAATGACTTGTTGCGCCATTGGCTCCAAATCATAAGTGTTAATAAAATCTACAGGTCCTTCTGCATTGCTTGTTTTATATGACATAAAGTGTCCTCCTTATTAAGTAAGCGTTTACCTTGTCTTACATAAACTATCTTACCCCTTTTTCATACTGTTTTCAAAAAATTTGTCTGGAAATTTCAAACTGATTACCTGAATATGCCCCCAAAAAGAGAGAACTCTCATTCTACCATTATCCTATATTCATCTTTATCTTTAGGAATCATAGTTTTATTGCCCACATATAAAAAATCAGGTAATCCTAGTGACTACCTGATTTTCTATGTTTTAGGCATTTTGCCAATTTTCTTGGTCTTCTTTAAAGCGTTTTAGGAGAGCGAGTCCTTCTGGCGTGATGTAACCTTCTTCTTGGGCTAGGTGGATGAGTTCACTATAGTTAGATAGTGTCACCAATTTGACACCAGCATCCGCAAAGTTCTTATCGGCTTTCGGCAATTGATAACTGAAAATCGCTACGACACCAAGAACATCGGCTCCTTCGCGTTTAGCAGCTGCAACAGCTTCAAGAACAGAACCGCCAGTTGAAATGAGGTCTTCAACAACAACCATCTTTTGCCCCTGAGCTACACGACCTTCGATTTGATTACCAGCTCCGTGGTCTTTTGGTTTGCTGCGGATGTAGGCAAAAGGCAAGTTCATCTTGTCAGCAATGATCGCTCCGTGAGGAATCCCTGCTGTCGCTGTTCCTGCAATCACTTCTACCTCTGGAAAGGCTGTCTTGATAGCATCTACAAAACCATTTTCAATCAAGGTTCTAGTTTCTGGGTAAGCCAGAGTCACGCGGTTATCTGTATAGATAGGTGACTTGATACCCGATGCCCAAGTAAAAGGCTCTTCTGGTTTAAGGTAAACTGCCTGAATTTTCAATAGGTGGCTAGCAATGTCTTTAGCAAGTGTCATGGTTTTCTCCTTCTTATCCTTACATCTCTTAGCGAATACGCTTTAGGCCCAGTCGCGTGTCCATTCTTCCTTGATAGCATGGTAGGCTGCTACAGGGTCTTCCGCCTGCGTGATTGGACGGCCTACTACAATGTAGTCACTACCGATTTGATAGGCCTGACCAGGGGTCACTACGCGTTTTTGATCCGCTGCTTCAGCACCTGCTGGTCGAATACCTGGCGTCAAGCAGATAAAATCTTCGTTTGTAGCTTCCTTGATGAGTTGGGCTTCTTGGGCTGAACAAACCACTCCATCCAATCCAGCTTCTGCTGTTTTCTTAGCATAGTGAATCACTGATTCTTGCAGACTTGTTTGAATATTTTGGCAGTCTTGCATCTGTTCTTCGGATGTTGAGGTCAACTGGGTCACCGCGATGAGAATTCCCTTATCTCCCAACCCTTCACGCGCAGCCTGCATCATTTCAACCCCACCTGCAGCCTGAACATTGGTCATATCGACACCCAAACTAGACAAGATTTTCATGGTCGATTTAACTGTGTTTGGAATATCATGCAACTTGAGATCCAAAAAAACGCTATGTCCTAATGATTTCAAATAGCGAACAACCTCTGGGCCTACCGCATAATAGATTTCCATTCCAACCTTGACATAGAGTTTTTCCTCTGCTGGAAAAAGGGCTAAAAATTCCTTTGCTTCTTCAAAACTTGGAAAATCTAGGGCAATGACTGGGCGACTCTCACGCATATATATCTCCTTCTGATTCTTCTTACAGTCCACCAAACTCCTTAAAATGACTATGAAAAAAGGAACCTGCTAGCAGCAAGGTTCCACGAAAAATGGGTAGTCTCCACCCTTTCACCGTCTAACCTTAGCTGCCTCTCTGGACTGCTTTAAAGGTTTTTTACTATTCTATTATTTATATAGGAACTTGTCAAGTAAAAACTGGGCTTTATTGTTGTTGCTGTTGTTTCTTTTCTTCAGCTTCTTTTTCTTCCTGTTTTTTCTTCTCAGCTTCCTGTGCCTCTTTTTTAGCTTTTTCCTCAGCTTCTTCCAAAAGTTTATCCGCTAGGCTAGTACTATAGATTCCAGCTTCCATATCGATAAAACTCGGTTCTGCTAGTTGTGGCTTAATTTTGCTGTAATAAGGCAATTTTTTACTCAACTCTGACAAGGGAACTAAGATCTCATTTGTATCTAGCATGGTGATTTTTAGAAGATCGGCAGTTGCCTTACTTGGGGCTAGTTCGATCTTCTGGATTTGACTCTTTATATCCTCACTGATGCTAGAAAGACCCGAAATCAGATCCTTCACCTGCTGCTCATCGTTAAAGGTAACTGTTAGGTAAGTCTCAGGCAGGTTCAAAAGGTTGACAGGGCTTGAGTCAATTGTTCCACTAGACAGGATTGGATAGTGGTCTTCACCTGTCACATAGTAGCCAACGATCTCAAACTCTTTGACTTCAATCGTAAAGTTTGTTGGAAATTTGTAGTCAATCTTTGCTGACTCTATCCAGTGATTCGACTTGATCTGCTCAGCGTGCTTGTCCTTGTTCAATAACAAAGACAAGGTATAGTCACTATCCTGAATGCCAGAAACCTGTTTAATGTCATCCGCTTGGGTCTGGACATTTCCCTTAACCTCGATATGCTTGAGAGTTGAAAAAGGGGTCAAGAGATAGATAGAAAGGAGGAGAACCAGAACACTCGGCACCAAGATACTAACTGCCCTCCAAATATGAACAGGAGCAATTTTCGGCTTGGCAGGTTTTTCTGGCTTTTCTTTTTTCTTCTTCTCTTTCTCTTTTTTTACTTCGCTGTCTTCCTTTTGAGCTTTCTCATCTTTCTCGGAGGGTTTCTGACTTGGACTTGTATCTTCCTCGTCGGACTGACTCGAGGATTTCTTGGCCTCCTCCAATAGTTTCGAGTTGGCCTCCTTTCGAGCTTGTTTTTCCTTTTCCTTCTCCGCAGCTAGAGCAGCTTCCTCCTCAGCCTTCTTTTTCAGATATTCTTGGTTCCGTTTCTGCCATTCAGACAATTCTTGTTTCTGGTTTGATTCTTTTTTCTTATCCTTTGACATTGGTTTTCCTTATGATAAGTCTTTTCTTAGTAGGGCATAAAAATCATCAAGAGATTTCAATTCAGTTGAAGCCCTCATACTAGCTTGGTATTGATCCTTATGACTAAGCAGGTGACTGACTTTCTCCTCCAAGCTTTCCAAGGTCAATTCTGTCTCTTGGAGTTCTACTGCATAACCCTTTTTAACAAAATAGGCCGCATTTTCAATCTGGTCTCCTCGGCTCGCCTCACGTCCAAGAGGAACAATGAGATGGAGCTTAGCCATAGCCAAGAGCTCAAAAATCGTGTTGGCACCGCCGCGCGTCACCACCACATCCGCCATCTCCATCAAGGGTTGATAGAGATCCGTCACATAATCAACACGAAAGAGATTTTTACTCAACTCATTGAGGTTTGAATCCCCAGTTAAATTGATAATATTATAGCGCTCTGTCAGTTCTTGCTTATGATCTGTCACCAATTGGTTAAAGACACGAGCTCCTGCAGAACCACCAACAAACAATACCGTTGGCAATTTAGGATTAAAGTGGGTTTGGATATCCACCAATTCATCTGGTTCAGGAGTTTTTTGGTCTGAAACCTTGGTTACTGCTCCTACATGCTCGACTTTTGCGAGACCAGCAGCCTGCTCAAATGTCGAATACATCTTGGTCGCAAATTTATAGGCAATTTTATTGGCCAAGCCCATAGACAGGTCTGATTCATGGATAAAGACAGGCACTCCTGACACTCGCGCTGCGATAACAGGCGGTACAGAGACAAATCCACCCTTAGAAAAAAGAGCTTGTGGCCGCAGTCGTAACATGATAAAGAGGGATTGGACAATTCCCCAACCAACTTTGAAGACATCCAGCATGTTTTGCCAAGAAAAATAGCGACGCAACTTCCCAGTCGCAATGGAATGGAAGGTCACATCCAGACCTGACTTGAGGATTTCTTGGTGTTCGATTCCGTGTTTATCACCAATATAGTGAACTTCCCAGCCGTCTTCGATAAACTTGGGCATTAACAAAAGGTTGAGGGTGACATGTCCAACCGTCCCCCCACCTGTAAAGACAATTTTTTTCATATTATTCCTTTAACTCCGCTACTGTGTCGATAAAGAGGTCACCGCGTACTTCGAAGTTAGCATACATATCCCAGCTAGCATTGGCAGGACTGAGAAGAACCACATCTCCTTGAGTCGCAAGCTCATAAGCCTTGCGGGTCGCATCAGCAATATCTGTCGCATCTACATAAGTCACACCAGCCTTCTCTGCTGCCCGTTTGACACGTTCTGCAGACTGACCGAGGATGACCATCTTCTTGAGCCCAGTAATATCTGGAACCAATTCGTCAAACTCATTCCCACGATCCAAACCACCTGCAATTAAGATGACCTTGCTGTTGTCAAATCCTGACAAGGCTTTTTGAGTAGCCAAGATATTGGTTGACTTGCTATCGTTATAGAATTTGATACCCTGAATTTCATCAACAAATTGGAGACGGTGTTTGACACCACCAAAGGCTGAAAGAGTTTCCTTGATGGTTTGGTTATCCACACCACGGAGCTTGGCTACAGCAATAGTCGCAAGGGCATTTTCTACATTGTGGCTACCTGGAACACCGATTTCACTAGCTGCCATAACCACTTCTCCACGGAAGTAGAGTTGACCATCTTCCAAATAAGCTCCATCAACCTTTTCCTGTGTTGAAAATGGTACAACAGTAGCTTGTGTTTTGCTAGCCAATTCTTTTGCCAAGTCTTGATTAAAGTTCAATACAAGGAAATCATCCGCTGTCATCTTGTTCTGGATATTCCACTTAGCTGCCACATAGGCCTCAAAAGAACCATGATAGTCAATATGAGTTGGCATGAAGTTGGTAATAACCGCAATCTCAGGATGGAATTCTTGGACACCCATCAGTTGGAAAGAAGAAAGTTCCATGACAAGGGTATCCTTGTCTGTCGCAGTTTGAGCCACTTGACTAGCAGGATAGCCGATGTTCCCTGATAAGAGACCATGTTGACCAGCAGCAGTTAAAACTTCCCCAATCATCGTCGTTGTGGTTGTTTTCCCATTTGAACCAGTAATACCGATAATTGGCGCATCTGAAATCAAATAAGCCAATTCCACCTCAGTCAAGACTGGAATCCCCTTTGCCAATGCCTTTTCAATCATAGGATTGCTATACGGGATACCTGGATTTTTCACCATCAGAGCGAAATCTTCATCCAAGAGCTCCAAAGGATGCCCACCAGTGACAACCTTGATTCCCTCTTCTAGCAAACTTTGCGCAGCAGGATTTTCCTCAAAAGGCTTGCCGTCATTTACTGTCACAATAGCACCCAGCTTGTCCAACAAACGGGCCGCAGACTCACCAGACCTAGCCAAACCTAAAACAAGTACTTTCTTATTTTTAAATTGATCGATTACTTTCATGTCTCAAACTCCATTTCTACTCCTACTATTTTACCATTTTTATGGAAATAATACTAAACGAAAATGCTCTAGCCCTCATTCTACCATAGAAAAAGAGAGCCCTAGCTCTCTTTCTTTTATCTTTTTTTACCCTTTTTTACTGGCATGAGCGTAATGTCTCTCAAGCTAAAGTAGGCTAGAGCCAGCATGGCGATTGTGACAAAGAATTCTGTCGGTAATTGGAAGATTTGCAAGATGGACAACATCAGCAAAATCAAGAGTGCAACAACTACAAAGACCAAGATAACGATGTTGACTGTTCCTTTGATACTTTGGGGTGTCGCAAATACATAGAGTAGTAATAAGAGTATCCCTATGATTAAATAGACCATCTTTATCTCTTTCTAGCTCTTATTCAGCTGATTTTTTCTTTTTGTTGGCTTTCTCACGCTCTGCCTTATTGAGGATTTGCTTACGCAAACGGATAGACTCAGGCGTTACTTCCATGTACTCGTCGTCGTTCAAGAACTCAAGTGATTCTTCAAGGGTCAAGATACGAGGTGTCTTGATAACCGCTGTTTGGTCCTTAGTAGCTGAACGGACGTTGGTCATTTGTTTGGCCTTGGTGATATTAACTGTCAAGTCGTTTTCACGAGAGTTTTCACCGATGATCATTCCTTCGTAAACCTCAGTACCTGGGTTGACAAAGATGGTTCCACGTTCTTCGATCGACATGATTGAGTAAGTTGTAGCCTTACCAGCATCGATGGAAACAAGGGCACCACGGTGACGTCCACCAATTTCACCTGGAATCAATGGCAAGTATTGATCAAAGGTATGGTTCATGATACCGTAGCCACGAGTCATTGACAAGAACTCAGTTGAGTAACCGATCAAACCACGCGCTGGAACAAGGAAGACCAAACGAGTTTGACCATTACCAGTTGAAATCATATCCAACATTTCACCCTTACGTTCAGAAAGGCTTTGGATAACAGAACCTTGGTATTCTTCTGGAGTATCGATTTGCACACGTTCAAATGGCTCACATTTAACACCGTCGATTTCTTTTACGATAACCTCTGGACGAGATACTTGAAGTTCATAACCCTCACGGCGCATGGTTTCGATAAGGATTGACAAGTGCAATTCTCCACGTCCTGAAACAGTCCATTTATCTGGTGAATCCGTTGGATCAACACGAAGGGAAACGTCTGTTTGTAATTCTGCTTGCAAGCGTTCTTCTACCTTACGAGAAGTCACCCATTTACCTTCTTTACCAGCAAATGGTGAGTTGTTTACCAAGAAGGTCATTTGAAGCGTTGGCTCATCGATGTGAAGGATTGGAAGAGGCTCAACTGCATCTGTCGGTGTAATCGTCTCACCAACAAAGATATCTTCCATACCTGATACGGCAATCAAGTCACCTGCTTTAGCTTCTTGGATTTCACGACGTTCCAAGCCAAAGAAACCGAAGAGTTTTGTAACACGGAAGTTCTTCGTTGTACCATCTAGTTTAGAAAGGGTAACTTGGTCCCCAACTTTCACACTACCACGGAAGACACGACCGATACCGATACGACCTACGAAGTCATTGTAGTCCAAAAGTGAGACTTGGAACTGCAAAGGTTCATCTGAGTTGTCCACTGGAGCAGGGATATGGTCGATAATGGTATCAAAGATTGGTGCCATTGTTTTTTCTTGATCAGCTGGATCATCTGACAATGAAGAAGTCCCGTTGATAGCTGAAGCATACACCACTGGGAAATCAAGCTGATCATCGTCTGCACCAAGCTCAATGAAGAGCTCCAATACTTCGTCTACTACTTCTGCTGGACGAGCTGATGGTTTGTCGATTTTGTTAACAACCACGATTGGGACAAGGTCTTGTTCCAAGGCTTTTTTTAATACGAAACGAGTCTGTGGCATTGTTCCTTCGTAGGCATCCACGACCAAGACAACACCGTCAACCATTTTCATGATACGTTCCACTTCTCCACCAAAGTCCGCGTGTCCTGGTGTGTCCATGATGTTGATGCGTGTGCCATTGTATGCTACAGCAGTATTTTTGGCAAGGATAGTAATTCCACGCTCTTTTTCGATATCGTTTGAGTCCATAGCGCGCTCTGCCAATTCAGTACGTGCATCAAGCGTTTCTGATTGTTTCAATAATTCGTCAACGAGGGTTGTTTTACCGTGGTCAACGTGGGCGATAATCGCAATGTTACGGATATCTTCTCTTAATTTTGTCATGATTTCCTCTAATAATTAAATTTTTATTTCTAACTGAACAATTATACCACAGTCTCATTCAAAAATCACAGTTCAGCTAAGTGTAAATGTTTTCACTCTGCTTTTCTAGTCAAGACAACTCTTTTCAAAGTCAGAGACTTATGATAAGATAAGCTGGTATGCGTTTAGATAGATTATTAGCCCAAGAAAAGGTCAGTCGCAAGGCTATGAAACAGGCTCTATTAAAAAAAGAAATCCTAGTAGATGATTGTCCAGCCAGCTCACTCGCTCAAAATGTCGACACTGGGTTGCAGAAATTAGTCTTTCAAGGACGACAAATCCAAGGCTACGAGCACACCTACCTCATGCTTCATAAGCCAAACGGAGTCGTTACAGCTAGCAAGGATAAGAAACTTCCAACCGTCATGGACCTCCTTCCACCTGACAGCCAGTCTGACCAGCTCTATGCTGTCGGCAGATTAGACCGCGATACCACGGGACTGCTGCTTTTGACAGACAATGGACCTCTTGGCTTCCAACTCCTTCATCCCCAGTACCATGTCGATAAATCCTATCAAGTGGTAGTAAACGGACCGCTCACGTCAGACCATATCCAAAAGTTCAAGGATGGAATTGTCTTTTTAGATGGGACCACTTGTAAACCTGCTCAGCTTGAAATTCTGTCCGCAAGCCCAACAGAGAGCCGGGCCTCCATCACTATCTCTGAGGGCAAATTTCATCAAGTCAAGAAGATGTTTCTATCAGTTGGTGTCAAGGTGACTGCCCTAAAACGAATCCAATTCGGTGACTTTACATTAGACCCAGAACTAGCAGAAGGGCAATTCCGCCCCTTGAATCCAGAGGAATTGGAAATCATTAAAAACTATTTAGAGAAAAGTGGATAAAAGAAAAAAGCTTTAAATTTTGTACTGACCCCAAAAAGTTAGACAATTAATTTAAGCAAAGGATTTAGTTCTGTATTGTACAGGGCTAAGTCCTTTT
>NZ_JBJUSF010000041.1:0-10485 GCF_046098195.1 Streptococcus sp. ST14 | reverse complement strand
AGAAAATACATCAATTTTGATAAGTAGAAATGGTAAAAACATTGTATAGCATTTTACACAGGAGTCTGGACTTGACTAGAAAACCCCTTCATTTTTAAAATATTCTGTTATATCATACAAAAAAGTTTTGGAACCATTCGAAACAACACAGCAAGTTAAAATAAGGCTTTGTCCGTACACAACTTGAAAAAGCAAGCACCGATTCAGTTGCTAATAAGTCATCTGTAAAGATGGCTTTTTTATTGCAAGCTTCAACAAAACAACAAAGCCCTTATTTAAGAGCCTTGTTTTTCTTCTATTTCTTCTCAGCTAACTCTTTTCCGAGTTGGATGAGGTAGTCTTTCAAGTCGTCTTTGACTTGTGGATGTTTGAGAGCGTAGTCGATGGAGGTTTTCATAAAGCCAAACTTATCTCCGACATCGTAACGAGCTCCTTTGAACTCACGAGCAAATACACGTTGTGTTTTATTGAGGGTGTCGATTGCATCTGTCAGCTGAATTTCATTTCCTGCACCTGGAGCTTGGTTTTCGAGGATTTGGAAAATTTCAGGCGTGAGGAGGTAGCGTCCGATGATAGCAAGGTCGCTAGGAGCATCCTCTGGCGCAGGTTTTTCGACGAAGGTTTCAACGCTGTAAAGACCGTCTTTTCCTTCGCCTTGCGGAGCAATAACCCCATAAGCAGATACTTCGTCATGAGGGACTGGCATAACAGCGATAGTAGACGCGTGGGTACGTTCGTAGTCATCCATGAGTTGTTTGGTAAGTGGAACAGCCTTTTCGTCCGTGATATCCATCAAGTCATCACCAAGCATAACGACAAAAGGTTCATTTCCAACGAAAGCTTTGGCTTGCAAGACAGCATCTCCGAGACCACGTGGATGTGTTTGACGGATAAAATGCAGGCGCATGCCGGTTGTCTCATCAACCAGCTTCAAAAGATCTGTTTTCCCTTTTTCTTTAAGGTTATATTCCAATTCGAAGTTTGAATCGAAGTGGTCCTCGATAGAACGTTTTGACTTACCCGTAACAACCAAAATGTCTTCGATTCCAGACTTGAGTGCTTCTTCAACGATAAACTGGATAGTTGGCTTGTCTACGATTGGCAACATTTCCTTGGCCAAGGTCTTAGTTGCTGGGAGGAAACGAGTTCCCAATCCAGCGGCTGGGATGACTGCTTTTCTGACTTTCTGTTTCATGATGTTCCTTTCTATAAGGGTCTATGACCATTCGTTTTCTGCTTTAAATTCATTGCTCATGATGTCAGTGATTGCTTCTTTGATATTGACACCTTCGTAGATGACTCGGTAAATAGCCTGTGTGATTGGCATGTAGACACCCAATTCCTGAGCCAGCTCGTAAGCTGCTCGAGTTGTTGAAATGCCTTCGATGACCATGCCCATGTTTGCTTCGATGTCTGCGAGGGATTCTCCGCGACCGAGAGCATCACCTGCCCTCCAGTTACGAGAGTGGACAGATGTCCCCGTTACGATCAAGTCACCAACTCCAGAAAGACCACTATAAGTCAGAGGGTTAGCTCCAAGAGCGACACCTAGACGGGTGATTTCTGCTAATCCTCGAGCGATGATGGCTGCCTTGGCATTGTCGCCAAATCCTAGGCCATGTAGTGCCCCAGCGCCAACTGCGATGATGTTTTTGAGAGCACCAGCGGTTTCAACTCCGACAACATCCGTATTAGTATAGAGACGGAAGTAGTGATTGCTAAAGAGATTTTGGACGTACTGAGCAGTTTCAAGGTCTTTAGAGGCTGCAGTGATCAAGGTAATATCCCGTACAATAGTTTCCTCAGCATGGCTAGGTCCTGAAACAACAACGACTTCACTACGAAGGTCAGCTGGGATTTCCTCCTCAAGAATAGTTGATAGGCGTTTGTGGCTATCTGGTTCCAATCCTTTGGAGGCATGCATGATGACAATCTTGTGATCGAGCACCTTTGCTACTTGTTGGGCAACCAGTCTCGTTACTTTTGTTGGGACCACAAATAAAACAGCATCCACATCCCTTAGTGTTTCTTCCAAGTCATGATAGGCTTTGATCTTTTCGTCCAGTAGGATATCTTTGAAGTAGCGTTTGTTTGTATGTTGGTTATTGATTTCATCAATTTGGTCAGAAATATTTCCCCAAATTCGAACTTCGTGTCCATTGTCGTTTAGGACCTGCGAAAGGGCAGTTCCCCAAGAACCAGGACCCAAGACAGCGATGGTTTGTTTCTTCATCTTTTCCTCCTTGTAAGAGTTCTTCCTTTCATTTTACCATAAAAAGCCTTTTCATGCATCACCTGTAGATGAAAGCGCACTAATTTATAATAAGGAGACTTCTTTGACAAGATGCCTCTTTTTTGCTAGAATAGCATCAATATGAACGAATGAGAAGGAGCTGACGCAGGATGTCGCTCCCTTTATCTATTTTATTAGGAGGAAATATGCTGATTAAAAAAATAAAAACCTATAAATGGCAAGTCTTGGCATCCCTAATGATGACAGGCTTGATGGTTGCGAGTTCGCTCTTGCAACCGCGCTATTTGCAAGAGGTGTTAGAGGCGTTGTTGGCTGGTCAAAATGAGGCTATTTATAGTATTGGCGCTTGGCTGATAGGAGTAGCCCTAGTCGGTCTGGTTGCAGGTGGAGTCAATGTAACGCTTGCAGCCTACATTGCTCAAGGAGTGTCTTCGGACCTTCGGGAAGACGCTTTTCGCAAGATTCAGACTTTTTCTTATGCCAATATCGAGCAGTTTAATGCGGGCAATCTTGTCGTCCGAATGACTAATGATATCAACCAAATTCAGAATGTGGTGATGATGGCTTTTCAAATCCTCTTCCGTCTCCCTCTTCTCTTTATCGGTTCCTTTATCTTGGCGGTCCACACTCTTCCATCGCTTTGGTGGGTGATTGTCCTCATGGTGCTCCTAATCTTTGCACTAACAGCCATCATGATGGGGATGATGGGGCCACGATTTGCTAAGTTTCAAACCCTTCTTGAACGGATCAATGCTATCGCCAAGGAAAATCTACGTGGTGTGCGCGTGGTCAAATCCTTTGTACAAGAAAAAGAACAATTTGACAAATTTACCGAGGTTTCTGATGAACTTCTCGGTCAAAATCTTTATATCGGTTATGCCTTCTCGGTTATAGAACCTGTTATGATGCTAGTCGGCTATGGGGCTGTCTTTCTCTCTATCTGGTTGGTGGCAGGCATGGCGCAGTCAGATCCATCTGTTGTGGGCTCGATTGCTTCCTTTATCAACTATCTCAGCCAGATTATCTTTACCATCATCATGGTTGGATTTTTAGGGAATTCTGTCAGTCGTGCCATGATTTCCTTGCGTCGTATCCGCGAGATTCTAGATACCGAGCCAGCGATGACCTTTAAAGATCTCCCGGATGAAGAGTTAGAAGGAAGTCTCTCTTTTGAAAATGTGACCTTCACCTATCCTAATGACGATGAGCCTATGCTGAAGAATGTAACCTTTGAAATTGCGCCCGGTCAGATGGTCGGTGTGGTTGGGGCTACTGGAGCAGGGAAATCCACCCTAGCTCAGTTAATTCCACGACTTTTTGATCCACAGGAGGGATCTATCAAGATTGGAGGCAAGGATATTCGAGACGTCAGCGAGGGGACCTTGCGTAAAACAGTTTCCATCGTCTTGCAACGTGCTATTCTCTTTAGTGGGACCATTGCAGATAATCTTCGTCAAGGGAAAGGAAATGCCAGCGTGTCAGAAATGGAACGTGCAGCACGAATTGCTCAAGCCAGCGAATTTATCGGGCGTATGGAAAACAAATTTGAGAGTCAGGTCGAAGAACGTGGCACCAACTTTTCTGGTGGACAAAAACAACGGATGTCCATTGCCCGTGGGA
Organism: Streptococcus sp. ST14; assembly: GCF_046098195.1. Taxonomy (NCBI): domain Bacteria; kingdom Bacillati; phylum Bacillota; class Bacilli; order Lactobacillales; family Streptococcaceae; genus Streptococcus; species Streptococcus sp. ST14. The sequence continues at coordinate 6,611 of NZ_JBJUSF010000041.1, read as the reverse complement.
TCGTCAGCAATCCCCGTATCCTGATTTTTGACGATTCGACTTCGGCCTTGGATGCCAAGTCAGAAAGACTCGTACAGGAAGCTTTGAATAAAGATCTGAAAGGGACGACAACCATTATCATCGCTCAAAAGATCAGTTCAGTCGTCCATGCAGACAAGATTTTGGTCTTGGACCAAGGACGCTTGATTGGAGAAGGAAGGCATGCAGACTTGGTAGCTAACAATGCCGTCTACCGCGAAATCTACGAAACACAAAAGGGAAAGGAGGAATAAAATGAAAACCGTTCGATTTTTCTGGAATTATTTTAAAGTTTACAAGCTCTCCTTTGTCATTGTGATTCTGATGGTTGCAGTGGCGACAATTGCCCAAGCCCTCTTTCCAGTTTTTTCAGGTCAAGCAGTAACAGAGCTTGCTAACCTAGTGCTGGCTTATCAAAATGGAACTTCTGAACTAGCCTGGCAGAGTTTATCGGCTCTGATGCTGAATCTAGCTCTGGTTGTCCTTTCCTTAGTGGTATCCAGTTTGATTTACATGACCTTGATGACCCGTGTGATTGCCGAGTCGACAAATGAGATGCGTAAGGGGCTTTTTGGCAAACTTTCTCGTTTGACGGTTTCTTTCTTTGACCGCCATCAGGATGGTGACATCCTCTCTCGCTTCACGAGTGACTTGGACAACATCCTTCAAGCCTTCAATGAAAGTCTAGTTCAGGTTATGAGCAATATTGCTCTTTACATCGGTTTGATTTTTGTCATGTTTTCAAGAAATGTGACGCTAGCTCTGATAACAGTAGCCAGCACCCCGGTGGCCTTTCTCATGTTGGTCTTCATCGTGAAAATGGCCCGCAAGTACACCAATCTCCAGCAAAAAGAGGTTGGGAAACTCAACGCCTACATGGACGAAAGTATTTCAGGGCAGAAAGCTGTTATCGTTCAAGGGATTCAGGACGACATCGTAGCAGGCTTTGTGGTGCAAAATGAGCGCGTGCGTAAGGCAACCTTTAAAGGGAGAATGTTCTCAGGCATCCTCTTTCCTGTTATGAATGGGATGAGCTTGGTCAATACAGCCATTGTCATTTTTGCGGGTTCGGCTGTCCTACTGAATGACCCGAGCATCGAAACAACGACAGCCCTAGGTTTGATTGTCATGTTTACCCAATTTTCTCAGCAGTACTACCAGCCCATTATCCAGGTTGCTGCTAGCTGGGGCAGTCTTCAGTTAGCCTTTACAGGAGCAGATCGTATCCAAGAAATGTTCGATGCAGAAGAAGAGATCCGTCCGCAAAGTGCACCCGCCTTTACGGAATTGCGAGAAGGTGTTGAAATCAGTCACATTGATTTCTCTTATGTGCCAGACAAGCCGATTTTAAAAGATGTTAGCATTTCAGCTCCTAAGGGGCAGATGATAGCAGTTGTCGGTCCGACTGGCTCAGGGAAAACGACCATCATGAACCTCATCAATCGTTTCTACGATGTGGATGCAGGCAGCATTTGCTTTGATGGGAAAGACATTCGTGACTACGACTTGGACAGCCTGCGGAGTAAGGTCGGTATTGTCTTGCAGGATTCGGTCTTGTTTAGTGGAACGATCCGAGACAATATCCGCTTTGGTGTGCCAGATGCCAGTCAGGAAATGGTCGAAGCAGCTGCTAAGGCAACTCATATTCATGACTACATCGAAAGCTTGCCTGACAAGTATGATACCCTTATTGATGATGAGCAAAATATCTTCTCGACTGGGCAGAAACAATTGATTTCCATCGCTCGAACCTTGATGACAGATCCTCAAGTCCTAATCTTAGATGAAGCGACTTCCAATGTCGATACCGTAACAGAAAGCAAGATTCAACATGCCATGGAGGCAGTTGTAGCAGGACGAACCAGTTTTGTTATTGCCCATCGTCTCAAGACCATCCTCAATGCCGATCAGATTATTGTCCTCAAAGATGGAGAGGTTATTGAACGTGGAAATCATCACGAGTTGCTCAAACTCGGCGGTTTCTACTCGGAACTGTATCACAATCAATTTGTCTTCGAATAAAAAAGAAGTTGTCCTCGGTGGGCAGCTTTTTCTTGTCCATAAAAAATACTTATCACGGTCTTTAAAAAAACATATTAGACAGGAAAGGGTTGGAGTGATAAGATAAGACTGTCGCAAGAAAATCGAAAGGAGACATATCATGGCTAGAACGGTTGTAGGAGTTGCTGCAAATCTATGTCCTGTAGATGCAGAAGGGAAAAACATTCACTCATCTGTATCCTGTAAATTTGCAGAGAGCATTCGTCAAGTCGGAGGTCTCCCTTTAGTGATTCCTGTAGGGGATGAGTCCATTGTGCGCGATTATGTGGAAATGATTGACAAACTCATCTTGACAGGTGGACAAAATGTCCATCCCCAGTTTTATGGAGAGAAAAAGACCATTGAGAGCGATGATTACAACCTTGTACGCGATGAGTTTGAACTAGCTCTCTTGAAAGAAGCGCTCCGTCAGAATAAACCAATTATGGCAATCTGTCGCGGAGTTCAGCTGGTCAATGTTGCTTTTGGCGGCACTCTCCACCAAGAAATTGAAGGTCACTGGCAAGGCTTGCCTTTTGGAACATCTCATTCTATTGAGACAGTAGAAGGAAGCGTGGTGGCTAAGTTGTTTGGTAAAGAAAGTCAAGTCAATTCAGTCCATCGTCAAAGCATCAAAGACCTGGCGCCTAATTTCCGTGTAACTGCTATTGATCCAAGAGACCAGACCATCGAAGCGATTGAGTCTGTCGACGAGCATCGTATCATCGGCTTGCAGTGGCACCCAGAGTTTCTGGTCAATGAAGAAGATGGCAATTTAGAACTATTTGAGTATTTATTAAATGAATTGTAACGGTTAGAGTCTCTAGCCGTTTTTATTCGTCCTTTCAGATTTTTTATATTTTAGCAAATTTACGCAAACGTTTGAATTCTGATAAAAATTGGGCAAATTCAATAAAAAAGCTTGAAAAAATCGAAGGTAAGCGTTATGATAGAAAAGAAGAAATTTTGGAGGATTATCATGTCACATATTAAATTTGATTATTCAAAAGTTTTAGACAAATTTGTTGCTCCACATGAAGTGGAATACATGCAAGCACAAGTAACAGCTGCAGACGAACTGATTCGTAAAGGAACTGGTGCTGGTAGCGACTTTTTGGGTTGGTTGGACCTTCCTGAAAACTACGACCGCGAAGAATTCGACCGCATCTTGAAAGCTGCTGAGCAAATCAAATCAGATAGCGATGTCTTGGTTGTTATCGGTATCGGTGGATCTTACCTTGGTGCCAAAGCAGCTATTGACTTCTTGAACCACCACTTTGCTAACTTGCAAACAAAAGAAGAACGTAAAGCGCCGCAAATCCTTTACGCTGGAAACTCAATTTCATCTACTTACCTTGCTGACTTGGTAGAGTACGTTGCAGACAAAGACTTCTCAGTAAACGTGATTTCTAAATCAGGTACAACAACAGAACCAGCGATTGCTTTCCGTGTCTTCAAAGAACTCTTGGTTAAGAAATACGGACAAGAAGAAGCCAACAAACGTATCTACGCTACAACTGACCGCCAAAAAGGTGCTGTTAAGGTTGAAGCAGATGCGAATGGTTGGGAAACATTTGTAGTTCCAGATGACATCGGTGGACGCTTCTCAGTATTGACAGCAGTTGGTTTGCTTCCAATCGCTGCATCAGGTGCAGACATCAAAGCTCTTATGGAAGGTGCTAACGCAGCTCGTAAAGACTACACTTCAGACAAACTTTCAGAAAATGAAGCTTACCAATACGCAGCCGTTCGTAACATCCTTTACCGCAAAGGCTATGCAACTGAAATCTTGGTAAACTACGAGCCATCACTTCAATACTTCTCAGAATGGTGGAAACAATTGGCTGGTGAGTCAGAAGGAAAAGACCAAAAAGGTATTTACCCAACTTCAGCTAACTTCTCAACTGACTTGCACTCATTGGGTCAATTTATCCAAGAAGGAACTCGTATCATGTTTGAAACAGTTGTCCGTGTTGACAAACCACGCAAGAACGTGATTATCCCGAGCTTGGAAGAAGACCTTGACGGACTTGGTTACCTTCAAGGAAAAGACGTTGACTTTGTAAACAAAAAAGCGACTGACGGTGTTCTTCTTGCCCACACTGACGGTGATGTACCAAACATGTACGTGACTCTTCCTGAGCAAGATGCCTTCACTCTTGGTTACACTATCTACTTCTTCGAATTGGCAATTGCCCTTTCAGGTTACTTGAATGCTATCAACCCATTTGACCAACCAGGTGTTGAAGCCTACAAACGCAATATGTTTGCCCTTCTTGGAAAACCAGGGTTTGAAGAATTGAGCAAAGAGCTTAACGCACGTCTATAATAGAAGAAAAGAGTGGCTTGTCCACTCTTTTTACTCTCTTTATTCGTAGACATTGGACTCAGGCGAGACTTGTGATATAATATAGAAAGCAAAAAGGCAGACGCCTAGAGACTTTATAGGAGAAACTATGTCAAAAGATATCCGCGTACGCTACGCACCAAGTCCAACAGGACTACTACACATCGGAAATGCCCGTACAGCATTATTCAACTACCTTTACGCACGCCATCATGGTGGAACTTTTATCATCCGTATCGAAGATACTGACCGTAAACGCCATGTTGAGGATGGAGAACGTTCACAGCTTGAAAATCTTCGCTGGTTGGGAATTGACTGGGATGAAAGTCCAGAAACTCATGAAAACTACCGCCAATCAGAGCGTTTGGAACTCTATCAAAGATACATCGACCAATTGCTAGCTGAAGGAAAAGCCTACAAATCGTACGTTACAGAAGAAGAGTTGGCAGCAGAGCGCGAACGCCAAGAAGAAGCTGGCGAAACACCACGCTACATCAATGAATATCTTGGCATGAGCGAAGAAGAAAAGGCGGCTTACATTGCAGAACGTGAAGCAGCCGGTATCATCCCAACTGTTCGTTTGGCTGTTAATGAATCTGGTATCTACAAATGGCATGATATGGTCAAAGGTGATATCGAGTTTGAAGGTGGCAACATCGGCGGTGACTGGGTGATTCAGAAGAAAGATGGCTACCCAACTTACAACTTTGCAGTTGTCATCGATGACCACGATATGCAGATTTCCCATGTTATCCGTGGTGATGACCACATTGCCAACACACCAAAACAGCTTATGGTTTATGAGGCTCTTGGTTGGGAAGCTCCAGAGTTCGGTCACATGACTTTGATCATCAACTCTGAAACGGGTAAAAAATTGTCTAAACGTGACACCAATACCCTTCAGTTTATCGAAGACTACCGTAAAAAAGGCTATCTTCCAGAAGCAGTCTTTAACTTTATCGCCCTACTCGGCTGGAACCCTGGTGGGGAAGACGAAATCTTCTCTCGTGAGGAATTGATTAAACTCTTTGATGAAAACCGCCTCAGCAAATCTCCAGCAGCCTTCGACCAGAAGAAACTGGACTGGATGAGCAACGACTACATCAAGAGAGCCGATCTTGCGACAATCTTTGAAATGGCTAAACCATACTTAGAAGAAGCAGGGCGTTTGACTGACAAGTCTGAAAAAATGGTAGAACTCTACAAACCACAAATGAAGTCAGTGGATGAAATCGTTCCATTGACAGATCTTTTCTTCTCAGATTTCCCAGAGCTGACAGACGCTGAGCGCGAGGTCATGGCAGGAGAAACCGTTCCGGTTGTTCTGGAAGCCTTCAAAGCGAAACTAGAAGCAATGACAGATGAGGAATTTGTGACAGAAAACATCTTCCCACAAATCAAAGCAGTTCAAAAAGAAACAGGTATTAAAGGTAAAAACCTCTTCATGCCGATTCGTATTGCTGTATCAGGTGAAATGCATGGACCAGAATTACCAGATACGATTTACCTATTAGGTCGTGAAAAATCTATCCAGCATATCGAGAACATGCTCAAAGAGATTTCTAAATAAAAAGGACTGCAGATGGATATCTGGGAAAAGATGTATGAAGAAGCGCGAACTTTATACAATCCCCATGAGGTTTCTGACTTTGTTTATGCTAACCATGTTGTTGCCTCGGTAGAAGCAGAAGATGGTCAGATCTTCACAGGATTTTGTATGGAGGGCACTTGTGGCGTTTTTCATCTCTGTGCAGAACGAGCGGCTCTCTTCAATATGTATCAATTTTCAGGACAAACTAAAGTTAAGAAAATCCTCGCCTTTCGAGACAAACCTCCCTACGGCGAAGGATCAGGTATGCCCTGTGGCGCTTGCAGAGAATTTCTCTTAGAATTGAATGCTGAAAATAAAGAAGCAGAGTTCATGATGGACTACGAAACAAGAAAAACAATTAAGGTTGCCGAATTGATCCCTTACTGGTGGGGAGAGGAACGTGCGACTAATTGGCAAGATAAATAAAGGGAGTCAGTTTAACTGGCTCTTTTCCTTTATCTTTTCAGAATTTCGGTAAAGAGGAAAAAAAGTCCTTGACAAAGGTAAAAAAGTAGGTATAATAGAAAGAGTCGAAAAGCTCAGGTCCGTTGGTCAAGGGGTTAAGACACCGCCTTTTCACGGCGGTAACACGGGTTCGAATCCCGTACGGACTAT
>NZ_JBJUSF010000040.1:0-11638 GCF_046098195.1 Streptococcus sp. ST14 | reverse complement strand
TTGTCGTTAAAAACATTGTACCGTAAAAGGACTGTTATATGGCCTTTTTACTTTTACACAATTATACGGACTTTATCACAGAATGCTTTAGAGTTTCTATTTTTCTTATAATATATAGTAATTTCGGTACAAATTAACTTGTATATTCTATCTGGTTTAGTGTGATATATTCATTGTTAAATAAAAATATGAGTTCTCCTCTTATTTTAAAAAATAATTATTTTATAATTTTTTTATATTTAGTGTAAACTATTCATTGCGTCCCAAATACGGGAAGTTTGTTTCTGATTTTCATATTTGGATTATAATATTCTCATCAGAGTTACTTAAGGAGTAAGATATGAACCAGATTATGAAACAATATAAATTACTATATTTCTTGATTATTTTATTAAGTTTGACAAGTGCTCTTTTAATGACATTCTTCTCTCTGCAATTAGGAAGAATACTTGATAGTATATCTAATTCAAATAGTGGATTACTCTTTCATATCACTATTTCTGTAGGTTCGATTTTACTGTGGTTCTTGATTTCTTCTTCCTATTCCTATCTTAAAAACGAATATGTAAAAAAAGTTATTTTAGATCTAAAAAGGCGTCTCTTATTACATTATTTATCGCGTGAATTTAACCAAATTGACAACCGTAACCATTCAGATTTCTTAAATAATATCACCAAAAACAGTGACCTTATTCAAGAAAATTTATTAATCCCTAAAATCTCTCTAATTGCAAATTTAGGGAGCCTTATCATGAGTGTGGTTGCTATTATTTATATAGAATGGCGATTAGCATTAGTCTTCCTTTTATTGTCGAGTATAACGGTTTTCCTATCACAAATTCCTGGAAAGTTAATGACTAAATCAACAAATAATTATTCTCTACAAAATAATCACTATTTGTCAAAAATGACAAACTTTATTAATGGTTTTGAACAAATTAAGTTATTAAATATTCAAAGCTGGACCCAAGAAAAAATTCAGGGAATCAGTTTAGAATTTGAAGAGTCCAGAAAAACATATCAATTCTTAAAAGACTTAGCTTCAACTACTGGAATTTTACTAAGTTTTGGCTCTCAACTATCCTGTATGGTCGCTGGTATCTTTTTTGTAAGAAATAACTTACTGACTATTGGATTACTAGTAGCAAGTATTCAATTATTGAACGGTGTTTTTGCTCCATTACAATCTATTCTTTACAATAAAAATTTAATCAGCAGTAGCAAGTCCATTATTGATAATATCCAAGAAAATCTATATGAGACAAATCATGGAACTTCCCATAAAACAAGTACAATTGATTGTGATAACATTTCGACCATTTCTATTAGCCAATTACATTATGAAATTGAAAATAAAATATTATTTGATCATTTTTCCTATGAATTTAAAAAAGGCAAGCGCTATGCAATTATAGGTGCTTCAGGAGCTGGGAAAACAACTTTAGTAAAATTAATACTAAATTATTATCCCAAAAATCTTTATGATGGAGAAATAAAAATCAACGGAAAACAGAATATTGATATTCCCTCAGACGAGTTATATAAAGATATTGCGTTTGTGCAAAAAAATGACTTTCTTATTGAAGGCAATATTCTAGAGAATATCAAATTGGCTAGAAACCTTCATTTAACTGAAAAATTAAGAAAATCCTTAGGTTTTAATGAAGACTTTCTTCGTAAAAACCTAGCTCAATCAAACCAAATCATTTCAGAAGGAGAAAAGCAACGAATTGATTTAGCTAGGTTTTTAGTCAAAACATATTCAGTTTATATATTTGACGAACCTACAAGTAACCTTGATCCAATAAAAGCAAAAGAAATAATGGATTACATTCTATCCATTAAAGATGCAATTGTTATTGTCATTACTCATGATCAAAATCCAGAAATATTGGAAGAGTTTGATCAGATTATTGTTTTATAATAGAAAGGAGGTGATGATCATGATTATGGAAGATTTCAACATTTTGGAGTTAGAATTTGAAGAAATTCGTGAAGAAGATACAACTAATTGGTACTTTATCTAAGATAATTTTAGATTTAGTTAATTTAAACTCTTAAAAAGAGAGTTTAAATTAGTTTGTATTAATAAAAAAGAAGTCAATAATATTAATCGACTTCTCGTGTATAACAGAAGCATGCATGTTAATCTTGCATGCTTTTATCAAATAGTTGAGGATATAAAATGGATAATTATTTCCCAAAATGGAACCAGGATAGAATCGTTTACCAATGGAAGAACGACAGATTAAGAATTGGAGCTGACGATGTTGATGTATTAGAAATTACAGGATACTCAGATTTTTGGTCAGATTTAATTTCTTGTTGCAATGGAATTAATAGCTTTGAAGAAATTAAAGATTTATTAAGAAAAAAATATGATATATCCGAAAATATTATAGAAAAATATATATCTAAATTTTCTGATCGTAATTTATTAGAAATATTAGATAGACCTGTAAATCAAATTGATCACTATTTAATTAATGAATCACTAGAAACTTATTATTCTAGTGAAGGTATTGGCGGGATTAAATTACTTGAAAAATTGAGTAATTTAAAAGTTACCATACTAGGATGTGGAGCCGGTGGTTCTCATATCGCATTACAATTAGCCCAATTAGGGGTAGGGCGACTTCATTTAGTCGATGATGATATTGTTAAAGAAAATAATATAAATAGGCAATCTATGTTTACCTTTAACGATATTGGTAAATATAAAGTTGACTGTGTAAAAGATTGTATTCTAAAACGTAATTATCAGTGTGTAGTCACAAAAAGAAAATTAAAAATGAGCACTGTTGATGCTGTAAAAAAAGAAATTTCTGAAAGTGACTGGGTATTTTGTTGTATGGATGAACCTCCTTATATAGCACAAAGATTAGTAAATAGAGCATGCTATTTATTTAATATCCCTAGTATATACTGTTTTAGCCAACGTAGCGCAGGTAAACTCTTATTTTGTAATCCTAATATTCAAAATATAGGCTGTGTTGATTGTTTACTTTATGAACAAGATAGTGATAACTTTCAAAATTTAGTTAAAAAATTTTCAAACTATGATGGAAAATTAATAACTGCAAATATTTTAACTAATATTCTATTATTGTCATCATGGGTTGTGAAGAAATGGTTAGATTGTGTAACAGAGAAAAATAGTAATGTTTGGAATACTTTATTTAGATTTGATTTTTATAGTTTTAGGGAAGATGAATTCAAGCACTTCTCTAAGCAATCTCATTGTCCTACATGTGGTCATGATTTCAATAAAAGTAAACTCTGGGAGATTCTAAAAATTGATGAATAAGAGAATTATATTTAAAAAAAATCAAGCAAGTAAATTTGCATATTTTTCATTGATGTTTGTTGCAGGTACTAGTATTGAGCAAGTAAATGAATTAGGATTTTCACATCTTATTGAACATTTACTAATACGAGCAGGGAATGAACAATCACTAAATGAATTGTTTGATATGAATGGTGCAGCTATTAAAGGAGAGACATCTAGAGATTATATTAATTTAAGTGGTTACTGTCTAGCTGAAGATTTCAATAAAATTTTTAAAATACTGATAAGTAGGATTTTCAATCTTTCCATTACTGAAGATGAACTATTGAGGGAAAAGAAAATAGTCTTAATTGAATTAAATCAGTATGAAAATAGTAAGAAATCTATTAATGATAATCGAGTAATTTTTAAAAATAGTTCTTGGTCAATAGATATTATTGGTACTAGAGGTAATATTGAGTATGTTAGTTTAGAAACTATATATAAATTTTATATAAAAAATATTCAAGCAGGAGAATTCCAGATTGCTATTGCTGGTCCAAGTTTTCTACAAAGTGAAATCATAAGTATTGAAAATATGTTACCTTTAAGTGAATCATCTGTAGAAATTAACTTTCCGGCTTTTTCAACTGGTTTAACGGAATTAGATAAGCAACAAGAACTTTCTGAAATTTCTATGTATCTAGATATATCTGGTATGGTAGCATCATCTCATGAAATGGCAATGTTAAGTATCTTAAACTCGATGTTAACTGGTATTAAAGATTCATTATTAGGCCATAAGTTAAGGACACAAAAGCAATGGATATATAATATTGTATCATACCCAATATTTTATAGTAATATGACTTTACTAAAAATAGTAACTATAACACCTACAATCTATAAGAAAAAATTGATTAAAACACTGGAGAACAATCTTGTTAATGAATCCGATTTATCTGATGAAATATTATTTTATAAGGCTAAAAAAAGAGTAATCAATGAATTGTACATAAATTGTGAAGTTAATAAAAATGAATATTTAAAAACAATTTGTAGAGAAAAATTATTTGATATTCCAAGTTGGGATAGTATTGCTGAAGAGCTGGAATTGATTTCTTTAGATGAATTAAAAAGTTTTTCAAAAAAAGCAATTATTCAAAATAGGAATTACCACATTGTAATAAATTGATAATATTTTTTTTGTAGTATTCTTTATAATTTTTGTATAATGTTTTATTGAATAATTCAAAAATTTTTAAAGCATCTTCTATTTTTAAAATTGATTTTTGATTATGATGAAATTTAAGTTCAAAAAATCCTTCTAAATACAAAAGAATAGTTTGTTCAAAAAAATCTGTGGAATTAGATAATATATTCTTAGTAGCTTGTTCTAAAAATAAAGCTTCCTCATATAAGCTGTTTTCAATCATAATAAGAAGTGAATTAAGAAGTAATTGAACGAGAGCTTGTTTATTTCTAGGTATAGAACTATACAACTTTCCTTTTTTAAGCGCCTCTTTGGCATATCTAAATAATAAATTTGGTAATATTGCTCGACAACAATTTCCAAGAATAAGAATTTCGTAATATCCCCAGTTTTCAACAGAAAATAAATAATTAGTAAGATAAGAGGTGTCTTGATTACTCAATTGATGAGTATTATCAATTCCATAGATAATACTTTCAATGAAAATAGCGTTTAACTTATGATAATGAGATTTGGTTTCTCTAAACAGTTCCATCTCTTTGCTTACCATATTAAGTAATGATTTGATTTCTTGATTGTATGCAGCCTGTTGAACTAAGCGTATCAAGGTATTGAAGTCTGAAGGCTGGTAATCATTACATGAAAGCAAAAACTCTTCTAGTGTTACACCTATTTTTTCAAGTAGATATAATAATTTAAAAAATGAGATTTCTGTCTCTCCTAATTCAAATCTAGATATTTGAGACTTTGAAATTTCTGCACCTGCTAATGAAGAAATAGAAATACCTTTTCCTTCTCGTATTTTTCTATAAGTTTCACCTATAATCATATTTATCTCCATTTACCATAAAAAATCATTAGAAAGCGTGACAGATTATGAAAAAATACTATCAAATTTTTTTATTACTATTTGATATTATCATTATTATTGGATTATATCAATAACATTAATGAGTTTGGGTAAAAACTCAATTTCAGGAGAAAATGAAATGAATATTCCCACAATAAAACGCATTATATCAAGTTTTTGGACAGCCTTTGTTCGAAAATTATTTTAACTCATAGTTGATGATTCTATAAATTGAAAAGTTTTATACTTAGCATTAAAATGCTCAATTTTAATACGTATTACAAGTATCTCTATTAAACTTCTTATCCTCTTCAGTCAATAGATGCTTTTTAGAATTTTTAGCAGGAATGAAGGTTATATTATGAATATTCATAATGCATAAATAATCCAAATACAGAAAATCAAGTGATTGCTCTGGCAAACTTGACCTATCCTTTCTTAAAAAGAGTAAAATCATGTGTATGACCTTCTTAAAAAACTAATTAGCAGGCATGAAGTGGTGTTAAATCGAGTATGATTTGTGTCTTCATGGTGTGTCTCTTTTTTCCTGAATAATTTTACTTTGGTTTCTTTTAGGACGTTGAAATAGGACTTTCTATGACATCAATAGCTATAGTGACACTTGCTGCTTTTAAGTTGTCTAAGGCAAATAGACCTGAAGAACGAAGAGTATCTTCTACCAATATTATCGTTCGGTGACTGTCGCTAATCCAAGACCAAAATCAAAAGCTAGGAGACGTAGAGTTGGTCAATAGAATAAATAACGCAAGTTTAGCATCAACTGTTTTTATAGACTTAGCGTTTTTGGACGTCCTCCTTTATAGTGTTTGGCTTTATAAGCTTTATTTAGACAGGATATCTTTGTTGGGAAGGTGTCCTTTTTTACACTAATAAATAATTTAAAGTTCTCAGAAGTTAGTTGCATGATCTTTTGTAAATAGTTTTCTTAACTATAGTATAGCATAGTACAGTATGCATTTTATTTTTTTCCAATAAGTCTATTATACTCCAAAGACAGCTAGTTTTATTTTTTTCTCTGAACTGTACGATTTTGCGCCTGAAATGTAGGAATTACCTTTCGTTGTGATGTGATAAAACTTACAAGTTCTTTTTGTTATTCTTGACCTAGTTTTTATAGAAAGAAGGTCTAAGATGTTAAATAAAGTCAAAACTAAAGCCTTAATTAGTGTTGGAGCAGTAGCCGCAACTAGCTTTATTCTCATGATGGGATATACTGCTGGCCAACATTCTACTGCTAAACAAAGTCGCAAAGAAATCGAATTGGCTGCATCTAAACTTGTAGAGGACAAACAAGCAGAAGATAAAGCAAGTATTTTGTCATCAGATACTGTAAAAGAATTTTTGACACAGTACTATACGAAAGAAAAACTAGGGGAAAATAATACACGTATTCAACCTTATATGACTGAATCAGCTTATTCTCAAGAATTGTCAAGTCAAAATGATGCCATGAACCAAGTTTATAAGGACTATATTTTGGATTATCATTTTGAAAAAGCTGATATCTTTGTCAATCAGACTACGAATCAAGCCATTGCCATGGTCTCTTATAATGTAACCTATGTATCTGATTTAAAGAATGCCAACCAATCAAAGACCAGTCAGACAGAAACCAGAACGGTTAAGTTGTCTTATTCGAAACTACCAGGTAAGTTATTGGTCAATCAAGTGCAGGTTTGGAAATCTGGGTTGGATGATTTGGATAAGGCCACTCCTAAAACTTTAGAAGAATCTTCATCTGTTCCATCACTGCCAAATACTACGACAAAATGATGATGTTTTATGAATATAGAGGAATGTAAGCAAATTTCAATTCTTGATGTAGCCAATCGTTTAGGTATCTCCTTTAAACAAGTTTCGAGCAGTGTCTATGAGCATTCTGAACACGATTCATTTCGGATTTTTTCAACTACCAATACTTTTAAATGGTTTTCAAGAGATATTCAAGGTGATGTCATTGATTTTGTTCGAATTGTTAAGGGAATTTCCTTTAAAGAAGCTCTAGCCTTTCTTTCTAAAGAACCTTTTCAAAAAGAAGCTGTTCAAGAAAAAAGAGAGAGACCATTTTATTATCCTTTAAAGAGAGTAGAGGACTCTAACTGCAGTCTGGCTAGATATTATTTAACAGAATGTAGAGGAATCTCAGAAGAAATCATACAAAAGATGATCCAACAAGGTTTGATAGCACAAGCTAGTTGGAAAACAAATGAAACAGTTGAACCTGTTATCGTTTTTAAAAGCTTTGATCATCGTCACATACTACAGGCAGCAAGCTTACAAGGGATTTATAAGAATCACTCTCTTCCTAGAGAGAGGTTAAAAACGATTCTAAAAGGAAGCCATGGACATGTTGGAATATCCTTTGATATTGGTAAACCAAATAGACTGGTCTTTTGTGAATCGTTTATCGACTTGATGAGCTATTACGAACTTCATCAACAAAGTCTATTTGATGTTCGTTTGGTATCTATGGAGGGATTAAAAAGGTCTGTTGTCGCTTATCAAACTTTACGACTGATAACTGAAGAAAATCAGAAGTTGGAATTTTTAGATACAGTAACACCTTCAAAGTTATTGCCCTTAATCAATACAATTCGTGATACCACTACCTATTTCGATAATCATCCTGATTTATTGACACTTGCGGTAGATTGTGATGATGCAGGAAAAGATTTTTCTGATAAGTTATCTCAAGAAGGATTGCCTGTTTCACTGGATTTACCTAATAATGAATTTGGGAAAGAAAAAATAGACTGGAACGATATTCTTCGAGAAAACAAATCAGATTTTCAATCTATGATTGAGACTGCAAAAGAGATGTTTGGAAATCCATTAGTAAGACAATCATCTAAATGTTTAGAATTGTGATAACAAAATCAAGATGTTCTAGCTAAAATTAGTATGAAGGGGGATCGTATATGACCATAATTGAACGCTTAGAAGAAAAGGTCACTAGGCAAGAAAGCAAGGTAGCAAGAGAGACAGAAAAACTAGCTGCTTACAAAGAGCAACTGGAGACAGCGATGTTTGCGACGTTCAAAAGACGTCACAGCATCAGTCACATGAGTTTTGAAGAAGCTCTTGACCATGCCTTTGGTAAAGAAAGACAATTCGATGATTCTGAATTTAGAAAGGATGAAATGAGTGAATGACAAAAGATTGGAATTTTAATCAACCATTAGAAAGTAAATCAGAAAATCAAGAAGATCCAGATAAAATTGCGGCCTTATTTGGAAATCATCAAGGAGGTAATGATGTAAATTATGAAGCAGCTTTTCAAAAGAGAAAACAAGCACCTGTAACGGAATCAAATCCTAGCTCTAAACCCAAAGTTACAGAGGTTAGAACAGGAAAAGAGACAGATATCACTACAAGTTATCAGCAACATCTTAAAAGACTTATTGAGGATAACAATAGCGATATTCAAAGCAGTCAAAAGAAAATTGAAGAGCTACATACGTTGATTGACACAAAGAATAAAGATAATAAGAAATTGCAGTCAATTTATGATGCGATTTCCGAATTACACTAAGCAGTCCTGATAGGCTGCTTTTTTTGAGAGGTTATAGATGTTTACAACATTTTTTAAGAAAAATCACGACAATAGTGATATATTTAAAAAGCTGATTCATAGACTATCTGATATGTCTTCCCAAGATCTTGAAAAAATAGACCGACTGCTAGATATCATTTTCACTCCAGATCAAGGATCAGAACAAGTAAAAACAGAATCAACTTACAGAGAAGAAACTTTGGACGACACATTAAAGGAAGCTAAGAATCAACTTCATAAGGAACAATTGGAGAAGAATTTAGAGAGGTTTAGGAAAAACAGTCAATAACGCACCAATTTTGGTGCGTTATGCTTTTTTATGCTATAATTGAATTATAAAAATAAAGGAGTTTGCCATGATTGGAAAGAACATAAAATCCTTACGTAAAACACATGAATTAACACAACCCGAATTTGCCCGAATTATAGGAATTTCTCGAAATAGCTTGAGTCGTTATGAAAATGGAACGAGTTCAGTCTCTACCGAATTAATAGACATCATTTGTCAGAAGTTTAATGTATCTTATGTCGATATTGTAGGAGAAGATAAAATGCTCAATCCTGTTGAAGACTATGAATTGACTTTAAAAATTGAAATTGTGAAAGAAAGAGGTGCTAATCTTTTATCTCGACTCTATCGTTATCAAGATAGTCAGGGAATTAGCATTGATGATGAATCTAATCCTTGGATTTTAATGAGTGATGATCTATCTGACTTGATTCATACGAATATCTATTTAGTAGAAACTTTTGATGAAATAGAGAGATATAGCGGCTATTTGGATGGAATTGAACGTATGTTAGAGATATCTGAAAAACGGATGGTAGCCTAGTGGAAATCCAAGATTATACTGACAGTGAATTCAAACATGCTCTAGCACGGAATCTTCGTTCACTGACAAGAGGAAAAAAGTCCAGTAAGCAACCTATAGCGATTTTGCTCGGAGGGCAAAGTGGTGCCGGTAAGACTACAATTCATCGTATTAAACAGAAAGAATTTCAAGGAAATATTGTTATCATAGATGGCGATAGTTTTCGTTCTCAGCATCCACACTATTTAGAACTGCAGCAAGGATATGGCAAAGATAGTGTTGAATACACCAAGGATTTTGCGGGAAAAATGGTGGAGTCTTTAGTAAGAGAATTGAGTCATTTGGGATACAATCTTTTGATTGAGGGAACTTTACGAACGATTGATGTTCCAAAGAAAACAGCACAACTCTTGAAAAGTAGGGGATATGAAATACAATTAGCCTTGATTGCGACAAAGCCTAAGCTGTCCTATCTGAGCACCCTTATCCGATACGAAGAACTGTACGCTATTAACCCAAATCAAGCACGCGCAACTCCAAAAGAACATCATGATTTCATTGTAAATCATCTAGTTGATAATACACGACAATTGGAAGAACTAGCTATCTTTGAAAGAATTCAAATTTACCAACGAGATAGAGGTTGTGTATATGATGCAAAAGAAAATACAACTTCAGCGGCAGATGTTCTTCAAGAGTTACTGTTTGGGGAGTGGAGTCAAGTAGAGAAGGATATGCTTAAATCTGGAGAAGAAAGATTGAAAGATTTAACTAATCGAAATGGTTGTTAGAACACAAATTTTATAATATAGTCTATTTAGGATTGAAAAAAGTCTTTAAAATCAGAAAAACGCATAGTCTCAGGTGTTGAAGAACTTGAAACTATGCGTTTTCTTGTGGGAAGATTTACTCCATTTTCTTCAGGAATTGAGATTTTGCCTATCTCTTTTTATTATATTTAAGGATATTTGAAAGATGTATTTTAGAAAAACAATTATGGAGTTCTTAATACGGAATATAGTATAAATGCTAATTCAAAGTGAAGCTTTATATGGTTTTTGCTTTTGTTGAGTATAAAATCTATTAACTAAAGTCGAACTACAAAAATTAATTTAAGATGAAGTGAATTGTAGACTTTGGAAATGTCTCTTACTCGATTTCAGAATGAATTACTGATACGGGATTAAAAGAACTAAGTATTTCTTTTTGTTTTGAATGAGATACATGAGTATAGATTTGTGTGATTGATATAGAACTATGTCCAAGAATTTGTTGAATGTATCGAATATCTACATCATTATCTAGAAGCATTGTTGCAAAGCTATGTCTAAACATATGTGGTGTAATAGTTCTAGATAAGCTGTTTTGTTCAACTATTCTCTTTAAAATTAAACGTACACTTTGCTCTGACAATGGTTTAAGTGAATGTTTCCCTGGAAACAAGAAATCATTGGATTCATTTCTTGTTTTATTTATATATGTTTCTAATAAATTGAATGTTTTTTGATCTCCTAAAAATAGGATACGTTCTTTCTTACCCTTTCCTATAATATGGAGTGTCTTATTGGAAAGATTAATGTCTTTGAGATGAATGTGGCAAAGTTCAGAAATTCTAATGCCTGTTGAAAGTAACAGTGAAATAATTAGTAGATTTCTTTCAGCGTGTTGTTTTTGATAATCAGTTTTAGATAGAACTATTCTCTGCTCTAAATATGAAAAAATACTTTTCAAAATGTCATACGGAATCGTTTTAGGCAATACTTTTTCATTTCTAAATTGAAAGCGCAATTGATTGAAGGGATTCTCTTCAATTATGTTCTGGTATTTTAGATAGTTATAAAACAAGTCAAGTCCAGACTCCTGTGTAAAATGCTATACAATGTTTTTACCATTTCTACTTATCAAAATTGATGTATTTTCT